>JAZSGD010000290.1:0-2674 GCA_045532555.1 Eubacteriales bacterium
GTCGTACACCACGTAAGCGGTATAAATTGTAATCCAATGTTTGCAAAAGATGAATTTTTAGCTACGAAGGATTTGTACAAGAAACGTGACGGAGTAATGTTCTATCATTACATACAAAGCTTTGCAAAGGACGATAATCTCACTCCCAAAGAAGCGCACGAGATAGGTCTCGAATTCGCTGAAAAGGCGTGGCCGGGATTCGAGGTTGTGGTAGCAACGCACACCGACACGAAATGCATACATAACCACTTCGTGCTCAACAGCGTGAATGCTGAAACAGGTTATAAATACCGCACCAAGAGAACGCATCTTGAAGAGCTACGAAACATTAGTGATGAGTTTTGTCTTGCGCACGGACTCAGCATTATCGAGCCGAGCGAGGATAAGAAAACAAGCGGTCTCGGTAACAGAGAGTATCAGTCAGCGAAGAAAGGTCAGAGCTGGAAATTTCGTTTGCGTTCAACGATAAGAAGCGCAATGGAAAAGTGCGGAACAAAGGAAGCATTCATCAATTATATGAGAGTGGCAGGTTACGAGGTCAGGTGGAACGACCAATACAAAAACATCAAATACACCTGCACGAAAGAAAAGAAATTCAAAGATGGGAAATATCCCGAAGTAAACGACGATAAATTATCGGACGATAAATATTTAAAGGAGGATATGGAATATGGCTTCGATCTCAGAATCACTGACGATGGGAGAGCTGGAAGTGCTCAATCAAACAGAACAGCCGGAAATACTTCCGGAGAAAGTGGTAGTGGAACTACCCGAAGAGGAACTGCTGAAAATGCAAGATACACAAGCGGCAACGCTGAAGCTCGTTCGGCAAATGGCAACCGAAATGCCGATGCTGACGAGAGAAATAGAACTGCAGAATTTCGCACGGGTGCTTTCAGAGAACATGGAGCTGAAGCGGAAGAACGCACTGCTCGAGCAGGAGAGAAATCTCGCGAAAACCGAAGAGAAAATTATACAGGCTGGGAAAACGAGCGAGAGAAGTATCGAGCAAACCGAGAGGCGTATCGAGGCGGAGCTGGACGAAATAAGAAGTCGACTGGCAAATCTATGGCAGGTAGTGTTCGTAACGATCGGAAGCTCGGTAGCGCTCGCTACGATAGTCTCGGCAATCTTCTTCCTACTGCTCCGTTAATCGAAGACGATAACAAAACTGCAGAAGAAATCGAAGCGGAAGAGGAAGCAAGAATAAATGGTGAAAACGCTGGAGCTATATTTGCCGGTGCTTATCTTGTTAAAGAATACGTTACTTCAAGTAAAAAAGCAAACGCAAATGTAGCAGAAGAGCCTCACGAAACAAATCACCATGACACGTCCGATGATGACGAGGACGAAGGTCACGGATTCAATTTACATATGTAAGGAGGTGATAAATATAAGATTAAGAGCAAATATCTTCGCAAACTACCCCGATGCTATGAGCCTCACCGATTTGGCTGGGGCTCTCGGCATCTCAACCAAGCTCGCCTCGCGCCTCGTGCGCTCGGGCGAGATATTCGGTGTCAAGGTCGGGCGTGAATACCGTGTTGCAAAAACGAGCGTTATGGAGTACATAGAGGACGCACGAGTTGCCTACCCGAAAAGACGCAAAAATGAAAAACAATCTGGTTTTATATTACAAAAGAAAAAGGCTCATCGCAAAGAGGTTCGGGCAACAAAGTGCCGTCGCATTTAAACGATTCGCCTTTCGTTATTAGTATAAACCGAAATCAGCAAAATGTCAACAGATACACGAAAATATGTTGTAATTGATAATTCGAACCCACGGGTCTGGACTCTGACCAGGTGGTGTGATATTGTTGGTGTTACCAAAAACAAAAATTAACTAAAAGAAAGGAAAAACAAATGGCAAGAAGATACGACAAAGGTGTCTCGGGAAGCGTACAAGCGAGAAACGGTTATCTGCATCTCGTAGTCGGATACAAAGATCCCTTGACACAAAAAAGAAAAGTAAAATGGATGGCGATGGACTTACCCGAAGATTCGCTCAAATCGGTAGTCGAAAAGCGGAAGCTAGATATGATAACCGAGTTCGAAGCAAAGTACGCTCGAATGATCGACGGTTATGACGATCCCGAAAACTACCCCTTCGTAGCATTTATGCACGAATGGCTCGACGAGGTGCACCGCCACAAAATTCAAGAAACGACCTACCTCGGATACAAAGGAAGAGTGAACGGTCACATCGCGAAATTCTTCGGAGACAAAATCACCCTCGCGGATTTAAAGCCGAGGAGAATAAACGCATTCTACGACTACCTCAGGAGCATCGGAGACAACGAGCAAACGGTGCTTCACTACCACAATCTGCTCCACGCAATGTTCAAGTACGCAATCAAGCAAGAGCTCTTCGAGTACAACCCGATGCAAAGAGTGGACAGACCAACGGTAAAGAGGTATCCTGCGAGCTTCTACTCGGTGGAAGAGGTGCAAACGCTCCTCGCCTTCGCAAAGGACGATCCCCTCTACATACCGATAGTCCTCGCAGTGTACTGCGGTATGAGACGCAGCGAAGCGCTCGGCATGACGTGGGATTGCGTGGACTTCGAGAACGACAAAATTTCGGTGCAGAAAAAGGTGATTGAGATATCAAAGAACGGCAAAAAACAAATCGTAGTCAGCGACGAGCTGAAGACCGAAAGCTCGCGCAGAGTCT
>JAZSGD010000235.1:0-1952 GCA_045532555.1 Eubacteriales bacterium
ACCGTCAGGATTTCTGGAATCCCGATTTCACCCCCATAAAGTGCTCTAACCTCAACGAGTTTGAAACCTATATGGGTCACGAAATAGCCCTCAAGATCAAGGCGGCAAAGGATAAGGGGCAGAAGATCGCGTTTATCCTCCCCGTAGGCCCTATGGGTATGTATAAGTGGGTCGTTTACTTCCTCAAGGCTTGGAATATTTCCTGCGAGCACGTTTATACCTTCAATATGGACGAGTGGGCGGACGGCGAGGGCAATACGCTCTCCAGCGACAACCCCGGCTCCTTTCAGTACGCTATGGAGCAGGCGCTTTTCAATCCCCTCGGTGAACTGACCGTTCCCGCAGATCAGAGAAATTTTGCTACTAAAAATAATCTTCCCACCTACCCCGAAAAGATCGCGGCTCTTAAGGCAGATGGCGCTGAGCTCGTTCTCGTATACGGAATTGGCAGAATGTGCCATATCGCGTTCTGGGAGCCCACCTTTGCGGCGGATTACGAGACCGCAGCAGAGTGGGAAAAGGCACCCTACCGCATCGGCGCAAAGATCCACCCCCTCACCGTTGAGCAGAACGCGCTGACCAGCTTCAAGTCGAGAACAACTCTCGTTCCTTGCAGAGCTAACACTATCGGCCCCGGCATCTTCCTTCAGGCTGACTATGCTATCGGCGGCGCTGACGGTACACTTGGACGTGGAATGCAGTGGCAGGGACTCTCCCTCTGGATGACCCTCCGTCACGGTAAGACCCCCTGGATAACCAGCTCCTACATTCCCACCCTCAGGGGCAAGCTCTTCTTTCTTGACGAGCTGGCAGGTCCTCTTGTGGCGGAGTGTAACTGATTATATGAATAACAAAACAGGAATCGCCGTGGCAGGAACCATTCTGGTGGACAAGATCAATCAGATAGAGGCTTATCCCGCCTCGGGCGAATTGACGAAGATCTTGTCGGTGTCACGCGCGGTCGGTGGCGCAGTCCCAAACGTGGGCATTGATATCAAGCGAGTCGATCCCACAATACCCGTAAAAGTCGTTGGAAAGATAGGAAATGACGGTGATGGCGACTTTTTGGTGAAGACTCTTAAAGAAAACGAAGTTGACACCTCGCTTTTGGTACGCGGCGGGCTACCCACCAGCTTCACCGACGTTATGAGTATTGTGGGAGGGCAGAGAACCTTCTTTACCTACCCCGGTGCATGCGCCGATTTCGGCTATGACGACGTTGATTTTGAGAATCTTGACGCAAAAATGCTTCACCTGGGCTACTTTTTGCTTCTTGACAAGGTAGACGGCGGCGACGGAGAAAGAATTCTCAAACGCGCGAAGGAAATGGGCATCAAGACCTCCATTGACTTAGTCAGCGAGAACAGCGATCGCTATCACATCGTGAAAAGCTGTCTCAAATACGTGGATAACGTGATTATCAACGAGCTTGAAGCCGGAATGATCGCGGAGATTGAACCGAAACGCGAAAATCTTGAAAAAATTGCTCGCGCTATTAAGGACATGGGCGTTCCCGAGCGAATTATCATCCATATGCCCGAGATTTGCATTTGTCTCTCCGATAACGGTTTTTTCGAGTTTCCCTCATGGGATCTGCCTAATGGGTTCATCAAGGGCAAGACCGGTGCGGGTGATGCGTTCTGCGCAGGCGCGCTTATAGGCATCTATCGCGAGCTTGACGAAATGGGAATACTCACTCTTGCCTCAAAGGCGGCGACAGCTTCGCTTTCAGCCCCCGATTCTATCGGCGGAATGATGACTGAAGCGGAGATTGATGCGCTCCTCACCGAAATGAATATTACATTTTAAATAAGGAACAAAAATATGCTTGTAAATTTAAATGACGTATTAAAAAAAGCCCAAGAGGGCAAATATGCGGTCGGTCTTTTCAATACCACCGACAGCGATATGCTTCAGGCGGTCATTGATGCAGCAGAGGAACTGAATTCCCC
>JAZSGD010000203.1:0-5095 GCA_045532555.1 Eubacteriales bacterium
AGCCAGTGCGCCACCGCCTCGGTCGTAGCAATATCGATCGGCACGAATATCACCGAAGCGACGAGCCAGACGAGCAAAACACTCATTCCAGTAATCATCGCACGGCTTCTCTTCTTCTTTTTGATAGCCACCTCGTCAACCACTACCTCGATCGCGTCATCAGCATCGTCCTCGTGCCCTGACGAGATAAGATAATCCACGGTAACACCGAAAAGGTCGGCAATATTTTTAAGCACCGAAATATCGGGGATAGATTCTCCTCTCTCCCATTTCGAGACCGCCTTATCCGAATAATTCAGCTTTTCAGCGAGTCCTATCTGCGTCATACCACTTCTGTGACGGAGCCGCACGATATTTTCCGCAATAATTGATTTAATGTCCTCCAAGGGATACCTCCATTGGTTGTTATCAACCCTATTTCTTTCTGCCGAAAAGCTTTTTAGCGGCAGAATACACAGCACCCTTCACCCTCCTGAAAGCTCTGCGAGGGTAAAAGGTCGCAACTATATATCGGCAATAAAGACCGTACCGAAATCCGTCCAGCCTGAGCGCTTTTTCTCCGCGGCGGACCTCGGTCAGCTTGCCGATCACCTGAGCGTCGGTTATTCCACGTTCAAGCGTAACGCAGTTATCTCCACAAATAATATACGAGTCAGGCAGGACCTTTACCACACGGTGAAGCAAATAATCGTCCCCTCTGCGATAAAGCACCACGTCGTACTTTTTAAGACGCTCGGCAGCAGGCGTAATAACGATAGTATCACGCCTGTCTCTGAGCATCGGCATCATGCTGACTCCGGACGTCGTACTGACGTAGATTCCGTCCTCGGCGAGCAGCTCCTCAATTCGTTTGTTCATTTTATCTTTCAAGCAATCCGTTGACCTCAAGAGTCTCGAGCGTGGCTTTGATATCAGCGCGCAGCTTTTCTCCGTCAACCTCGTATTTAGCAAATAACACGTCGTATATGCCGTCCTCGTCCATACCCTGCAAAATGCAGTTCCAGATATCTGCGGCAGTAGCGTTGAGCTTGATCATTCCACGAAAGCTCTTGCTCGCCTCGCCGACCGCGACTGCGACGTAATTACCCATGACCTCACGTAAAACGAACCCATCCTTGATCTTCAAGATAAGATCCTCCAACAAGAAAAATTAATCCAACGTCTCAAATTCCTCAAGAGCAGCCTTGAAGGAAGCCATGCAGGAATTGAAAGCATCCATCTTCGTCAGATCGACACCCGCAAGCTTAAGAAGCTCAACAGGACTGTCGCTTCCGCCCGAGGACAGGAACTTAAAGTAGTCTGCAACCGCAGCCTCACCCTCGTTGTAAATTCTCTCGGCAATAGAAACCGCCGTGATTATACCGGTAGCGTACTTGTAAACGTAAAAGCCTCTGTAGAAATGCGGGATTCTCGCCCACTCGTACGCGATCTCGGGATCGGAGACCACACTTCTGCCGTAGTACTTCTTGTTGAGGTTGTAATAAACCTCGTTGAGCGAATCCTTGGTCAAGGGCTGACCCTTCTCTGCCATATCGTGAGCAATATACTCAAATTCAGCAAACTGAGTCTGTCTGAAAAGTGTGCCCTTGAGCATATCCATATAGTAGGAAAGCAGATACTTCTTCAGCTTCTGGTCGGTAGTGGTCTTCATCAGATACTTAAGCAAAAGCACCTCGTTGACCGTACTTGCAACCTCTGCAACGAAAAGTGTGTATCCCGCCTTTTCCTGAGGCTGATTCTTATCGGAATAGTAGGAATGCATAGCGTGACCGAGCTCGTGAGCAAGAGTGAACACGTCGCTGGTGGTCTTCTGATAGTTGAGCAGAACGTAGGGATGCTTCGTTCCGTAAGCGCTCGTGCTGTAAGCACCGCTTCTCTTTCCTGCGGTCTCCTCAACGTCTATCCAGCCGTTGTCGTGAGCCTCCTGAAGCAGCTTTGCATATTCCTCGCCCAAGGGTGCAAGGCCCTCCTTGACGATCTTGAAAGCATCCTCGTAGTCGACCTTGATCTCGGCATCCTCAACGGGAGAAACGTAAACGTCATACATGTGCATGGACTTGTATCCAAGAATCTTCTTCTTATCTCTGTAATATCTGTGAAGCAGAGGAAGTCCCTTGTTAACGCTCTTGAGAAGGTTCTGATATACCTTTACATCAACGTCCTCGTTGTCGAGCGCGCGCTCAAGCGAGGAATTGTATTTTCTTGCGCGAGCAAGGAAAACGTCCTTATCAACGTTACCGACGTAAGCCGCAGTGATCGTGTTTATCAGACCTATGTAAGCCTTGTAATATGCGCGGAAGGCATCGCGACGGACTTTACGGTCGGGAGAGTGCAACATAACACCGTACATACCGTGCGTAACCGTCACCTTCTCTCCGTTCACCTTAATAGTAGGATAGGGGAAATCGGCGTTGTCGATCATTCCAAACACCTGAGAGGGACAGTCAAAAACTCTGCTTTCCATCGCCAAAAGTTCCTCTATCTCCTTGGAGAGCACGTGAGGCTTGCGCTTTATGGTCTGACGGATAGTGTAGTCGTAATCCTTAAATCTCTCGTCAGCGATAAGTCCCTCGAGATACTCTACAGGAAGCTCGGTAAGCTCGGGCTCAACGAAAGCAACGCTTCCCATAAGCTTCATCCAAAGCATATCAAGACGTGCCTGGAGCGCCGTAAATTCAGAGCTTCTGGTATCCTCGTCGTGGCGCATGTGCGCGTAGACTGCAAGCTGAACGAGGTGGAGCGTCACCGCATTCATATTCTGTAAGCATTCAAGCAAGATCTCGGGAGTGCCGAGTTTGCCCTCATATTTTGAAAAATCAAGCTTATCCTCAAGAGAGGCATAAACGTTGTTCCACTCGTCAACGCTTTCATAAATGTCCTCTACTCTCCACTTAAGGTTTGCAGGAACCTGACTTCTTTCTTTTCCCATAGCAATTATCCTCCGTTAAGCGCGTATTGCGCGAATTTTTAAAATCACACTTGAATTATACCATACCGAAACCCGTTTTTCAACCCCTAAATTATAAAAAAGTCCAAATCTGCCCACTTTTTGACTCAAAAAAGGGTGTTTTTCGCACTTTTGACTGTTTTTCATCAACACGTACAACAAAAATACTCCAAACGTATTGACGGAGAAAAATGTTTGTGCTATAATGATTCATATATTTTCAAAAACCTCGCCCGCAATAAAAGCTCGCGAAAAAAAACGGAGCCAATAATGAAAAAAAGTTACATCCCCGAGGGATATACTCCCGTGCTCGATGCGTACGATACACAGCGCGCCATAGCATTTATCAAAAATACGTTTCAAGAAGAATTTTCTTCGAGCCTGAACCTCAAAAGAGTCTCCGCACCTCTTTTCGTTACCGAAGCATCGGGACTTAACGACAACCTAAACGGCTACGAGCGTCCCGTTTCCTTTGACGTACCCGCCATCGATGCCGACGCGCAGGTCGTCCATTCTCTTGCAAAGTGGAAGAGACTCGCACTCAAAAGATACGGCTTCAGCGTTGGAAACGGACTCTATACCGACATGAACGCGATCCGCCGAGATGAAGACCTCGACAACATACACTCTATATACGTAGACCAGTGGGACTGGGAAAAGATAATCACCCGAGAGAATCGCAACCTTGATTATCTCAAGCTGATCGTCCGCGCAATAGTCCGCGCGATCTGTAATACGAACGACAGACTTCACGTCCGCTACCCCCAGCTTCGCACCGATCTTTGTCCCGAGGTTTCTTTTATAACCACCCAAGAGCTTGAGGATCTCTATCCCGATCTCACACCGTCGGACCGCGAGCATGCGTATCTTCGCGAGCACAAGACCGCATTCATTATGCAGATTGGCGGCAAGCTCCGTTCGGGCAAAGCGCACGATGGCAGAGCGCCCGACTACGACGATTGGCAGCTTAACGGAGACCTGTTCTTCTGGGACGAGGTCCTTGACCGTTCACTCGAAATTTCCTCAATGGGAATAAGAGTTGACAGCGAGTCTCTTGACCGCCAGCTCACACTTGCGGGCTGTGACGAAAGAAGAAAGCTTCCCTTCCACCAAATGCTTCTTCGCGACGAGCTCCCACTAACTATCGGCGGGGGCATCGGACAGTCGCGACTTTGTATGCTTATGATGGGATGTGCCCACATCGGCGAGGTCCAGTCGAGCATCTGGGATGCCGAAACGGTACGCGTATGCGAGGAGCATAACGTTCCCCTGCTTTAAACATCAAAAAGGACTTACTCACAGCCGTGAATAAGTCCTTTTAATTATTTAACCATCGCCTCAAACGACGTGCGCGCTGCGTCATCCGAAATATCACATTCAAGAAGATAAAACGGTACTGTTTTCGCAAGAGCATCCATAAGCTCAAGCGTTTTGAGCATCGCCTCGCTGTTTTTCGGAATATAGACCTGATGCATCAGCTCGTCGAAATATTCCGAAGGAGCTATCCTTCTTATCCTGTTCTCTTTTCCGCGACGTATCAGACAGATTCCACCGATATCGGCAAACGAGTTCGTACTCCAGCCCTCTTTTCCCGCCCAGGGAGACGAATAAACCGTCGCACCCGATTCGGTTATTCTTACAATAGGCTTGTCACCATTGATAACCGAAACCTTGTCTCCAAAAAGCTTCATCCAAAGGCTTATATGCGTGGATTTGCCCGTGCCCGAAGGCGCGGTGAAAATATATCCTTTACCGTTAGCTTCAACAGCAGCTCCGTGAAAAACGAATCGATCGAACAGGGGAAGCTGCTCGGCTATAGAACGGTATAAGCAAATCCCCTCGCAATATTCTCTGCTATGCGGATCCTCATACAATCGCAGCTCCGCGTCGATCTCGTCGTCGGACGTTGTTGCAACGATCTCGCAGTCGGACGGCTCAATAATATAATCCGAGCAATAGCTGCGCGTATGATCATATTTGCTTTCCATCTTCACATTCAGTTCTGCTAACTTGATGTAAAAAGCGTCCATATCTTACCTTTCAATAAAGAGCCGCCCAAGGCGGCTCTTTATTCATAAAATTAACCTAATTATAACGGAATGGCACCAAGACCCCAATCGTTTCCACCGGATGAACTGTCCTCTTCGG
>JAZSGD010000143.1:0-7180 GCA_045532555.1 Eubacteriales bacterium
AATGAAAAAGATAGCAGTTGCCATCGACGGACCCGGAGGTGCGGGCAAATCCACTATTTCCAAGGAGATAGCAAAGAGGCTTGGCATCATTTACGTTGATACGGGAGCGCTTTACCGCACGGTAGGATACTATGCAAGAGAGCACGGACTTTCGGTTGATGACGCAAAGGTAAGCGATAAGATCACGCCAATGCTAGACGGCATAAATATCGAGATCAGATACGTCGACGGCGCACAGCACGTCATTCTCAACGGTGAGGATCTCGGCGACAAGATCAGACAGCCCGACATTTCTATGTACGCGTCGGCTTGCTCGTCGGTCGGTAACGTCCGCGTGTTCTTGCTTGAAACTCAAAAGAAGCTCGCAAGAGAGAACAGCGTTATTATGGACGGCAGAGATATAGGAACGGTTATTCTCCCCGATGCAGATGTTAAGATATTCCTGACCGCCTCGGAGCAGGCGAGAGCCAACAGACGCTATAAGGAGCTTGTCGCAAAGGGTTCTGATGTTAAATACGAGGACGTCCTTAGTGAGCTTGTCGAACGAGACCGCGCCGATAGCAGCCGTGACGTCGCACCTCTTAAGCCCGCCGATGATGCGCATCTTTTTGATAATTCCGATTACGATTTTGAACAGTCGGTAGAATATATCATCAAAGTTATAACTGAAAAAACGGGAGTAACAAGAAATTGAAAAGTAAGGTTTACAGCGGATTTGTAAAGGTCCTCGGACCTCTGATCCGATTTATCTTCAGATTGCATTATCACGATCTCGAAAACGAGCCCTCCGCCGAGGATGGACCGTACATCATGATATGTAACCATATCTCAAACGCAGACCCCGTGTTTTTATGCGCGGCGGGAACCAAGCAACAGCCTCATTATATGGCGAAAAAGGAGCTCTTCAAGGTTCCGCTTCTCAATAAGCTCGTCGCGGCTCTCGGAGCATATCCCGTAGACCGCAAAAAAGCCGACGTGTCTGCTATAAAAAAGACTATCGCAATGCTTAAAGAGGGCAAGTGCATAGGAATCTTTCCGCAGGGACACAGAGAAAAGGGCAAAACACCCCGCGAGGCAACCCTAAAAAACGGTGCCGCTATGATAGCGACTCGCGCCCAAGTGTCAATTTTGCCGTGCTATATAAGAACCAAGAAAAACAAATTTGCCTTCTTCCGCAGAGTTGACGTTTATTACGGAAAGCCGATAAAATTCGAGGAGCTTGGCTACGATCCCGACGCCGCAGGCGAATACACGAGAATAAGCAACGTTATGTTCGAGAGAGTCTGCGAGCTTTACGATAAAGCCGAAGCGGAGGACAAAAAGCGTGGAAAATAACGTGAAAAAGGTCACGGTCGCAAATAATGCGGGATTTTGCTTCGGAGTAGCAAGGGCGGCAGATCAAGTTGAAAAGGAAATAAAAAATGCCCCCAAGGGCGAACGAATATTTACTCTTGGCAAGCTGATCCACAACGACGTTTATAACGCGCGTCTTGCATCAAACGGAGTGGGTCTGGCAGAGATAGACGACGTCGCGCGACTTTGCGAAGAAGCCAACGAAAATGCGCCCGTTAAGATCTTCGTTCGTGCACACGGCATACCGCGAGAGACCGAGGAGCTTTTGCAGAAATGCACCGAGAAAAATCCCCATTTTTCGTATGTGGACTGTACCTGCGTCTTCGTTCAGAAGATACATAAGATAGTGGCACAGCACAATGATCCAGAGGGACTGTTGCTCGTGCTCGGTTCGGCGGATCATCCCGAGGTAAAGGGCTTTTGCAGTCGATTTGACGGCGAAGTATTTACTTTTGAAAAAGCAGAGGAGCTCGAGGCGGCAGTCACTGAAAAAAAGGTAAGAACTAATTGCGCAAAAGCAACAATTTTAGTAGCTCAAACAACACAAAATTTGGGCGAATGGGAGAAAACAAAAAAATTTACAAAAAAGGTATATACAAATCCTTTAATTTTTGATACAATATGTAATGTTACGGAAAAAAGACAGATCGAAGCAGCACAGCTATCGCGAGATAATGATTTTATGATCGTTATCGGTAGCAAAGGAAGCTCGAATTCGGCAAAGCTATATTCAATATGCCGCGCCGAGTGCGAAAACACCGTTATGATAGAAACCGCAGATGAGCTGAAACAGTATTTTCCGTTTAACCACGAAAACGTGGGAATCGTAGCGGGAGCGTCTACCCCGCACGATATAATTAAGGAGGTAGAAAAGACCATGACCAAAGAGAATTTTGCAGAACTTCTCGAGACATCTTTCAAAACTTTAAATACAGGAGATACTGTTACCGGATACGTAACCGCAGTTAACGACAGCGAGATCCAGCTCGACATCGGCGCTAAAGTCACAGGCATTATCAAAGCAGATAAGATAACAGACGATCCTTCTGCAAAGCTGACCGAGATGTTTAAGATCGGTGATGCCGTTGAGGCATTCGTAGTTCGCGTAAGCGACGTTGAGGGATTTGCTACTCTCGACAAGAAGAGAGTTGATTCCGACAGAAACTGGGGCAAGATCGTTGCCGCTAAGGAAGCAGGCGAGATCCTTGAGGGTACCGTAATCGAGACCGTTAAGGGCAACGTTGGTGTAATCGTCCTTGTTGACAACAGCACTCGCGTATTCGTTCACGCATCCCAGACAGGCACACCCAAGAACAGCGATCTTTCCGCTATGATCGGACAGAACGTTAAGCTCAGACTTACTGAGGTTGAGAACAAGAAGGCAAAGGGCTCGATCAGCTCCGTACTCCGCGAGGAGAGAAAGAAGGCTGAGGCAGAGTTCTGGGCAAACATCGAAGAGGGCAAGCAGTACACCGGTAAGGTTAAGAGCATGACCAGCTTCGGCGCATTCGTAGACCTCGGCGGTGTTGACGGTATGGTTCACACTAGCGAGCTCTCTTGGAAGAGAGTTAAGTCTCCTGCAGATGTAGTTGCTATCGGCGACGAGATCACCGTTACCGTTAAGAGCTTCGACGCAGAGAAGAAGAGAATTTCTCTTACATACAAGACCGAGGAGAGCAATCCTTGGACAATCTTCAAGACCAACTACGCAGTTGATGATATCGTTTCCGTTAAGATCGTAAGCATGATGCCCTTCGGTGCATTCGCAGAGATCGTTGACGGTGTTGACGGACTCATTCACATCTCGCAGATCTCCATGACCAAGATCGCAAAGCCCGCTGACGTTCTTGAGATCGGTCAGACTGTTGACGCGAAGATCGTTGAGATCGACGACGAGAAGAAGAAGGTAAGCCTTTCTATCAGAGTTCTCCTTGAGGAAGCTAAGGCTCTCGCTGAGGCTATGCCCGAGGAAGAGGCTGCTGAGGCAGTTGAGGCTGAAGAAGTTGTAGAAGCAACCGACGCTGAATAATTTTCAGATGATTATATGGGGAGAGGGTCTTCTTTGTAAAGAAGACCCTCTCCCCATACCCCTCACCCAAGAAACTTTGAAACATTTGACGGAAATATATGCTATTGCCTGCGAAGAATGCTGTATGACTATTTCGATACCTTTGTTGACAAGCTTGGTATTTTATGCTATACTGAAGTTAGGATATAAATTTTAAGCTATAAGGAGGGGCCTTTATGAAAAAGATTATTGCAATATTAGCAACGCTATTATTAATCTCGTTTTCCGCTTGTGACGGAACGACGAAAGAGCTCGGTTCGGAAGAAACTACGTCAGCAGAAACTACGTCTGAAGAAACAACCTTGGAAGAAACCACTTCGGAGCAAACAACCGAAGAGGAGATGCTTATTTATCCTGATGTGATAGAGGTTGAGACTGATCTCGCTGAGGTGGATTACTCAAAATTCTTGTTTTTGACCGAGCCCATGTATATTGACAGCGATAAAGAGCTTTCGATACACAATTACAGCGAAGCGAGACAGATGTTGAAGGCAGCTGAGGCATACGACGGGGAGTTGGTGAGAGCTTCAAGCTACGACGAAGCCTTATCTCTGCTGAGTCAGGTTATTGAGGGCAGTGGGGATAATAAATATAAGCTTATGGTTGCTGTGAGCTTTACCGGAGTTCAGGGCGGATATTACGTTAGTACGAGATACAGTGAAATGTATAATATGTATCCAAACACGGGCGAGCGTCAGGATCTTTTGTTCTTCTCGGAAAGAAATATTGATTATGTGACGATTGATGGATTCTTAAGGGCTTGGGAAAGATTCACGAAATACTCGAGTACAATCAGTATCACTTTTTACACTGTTCCCGTTGTGAACGTGACCGAATAAACCAATTAGAAAGAGGGTTTTCTCTTGCGAGAAAGCCCTCTTTACTTTGTTTAATTCACAACGACAGCAGAACTCTGAATCTTGTTTTGCGCCGCTTATTCATTTATAGCTAACGCACATTTAGCGCAAAACGCTCAAATGCAAGCATTTGAGAGATTCTTCGTTTTCAATATTCAAGATAACAGAACAAGAGGGGAGATAAACTCCCCTCTTGTTCTGTTATGGTGGAGACAGTAGAACTCGAATCTACGACCCCTTGCATGTCAAGCAAGTTCTCTAACCAACTGAGCTATGCCTCCGTATGTCGACCCTCCTATTATACTACATTTCTTCCCAAAATGCAATAGCTTTTTGAAAAAAAGTTAATATTTTTTTCTTTCGGCAGTAATTTGTTGTTTTAGATGTATAAATGAGATTTAAAGCTCATATAATTCAATATTTTTGAGCGAAAGCCGAAGTTTATTCAAGAAAAAACGCTTCTTTTAACATACAGTTAACAAAACAGTGATAAAATATACAATAGAAACGCATGTTTAAGTCAAAAATGCGAATAAAATCGAAGAAGGGTAAAATTATGTCAGAGAAGGTTCTTATTATAAGCGACAGCACGGCAGATCTCAGCGATGAGCTTATAGAGAAACATGGAATTAAGATCATTCCCTTGAATGTTACCGTAAGCGGAAAGGAATATACCGACGGCGTTGACATCAACCCCGATATGATATACGAAAATTACGAAAAGACGGGTCAGCTCCCAAAGACCGCGGCAATAAATATTGCAGCATTCACGGATATTTTTGAAAAATATACGGGTGAAGGCTATTCGATCGTCGTCTTCACAATAAGCGGAGAAATGTCCGCAACACAGAGCAACGCGCGCATCGCCGCAAGCGATTTTGAGAACGTGCACGTGGTCGATACGAGAAATCTTTCAACGGGCGGCGGACTTTTGGTTCTTACCGCGGCAGAGCTTGCCGAACAGGGAAAGAGCGCAAAGGAGATAGCCGACGAGTGTACTCGTCTTGCAAGCTACGTTGACGCATCGTTTGTTATCGACAGTCTTGAATTTTTGCACAAGGGCGGCAGATGCTCGGCTCTTGCGGCTCTCGGCGCAAATCTGCTTCAGCTCAAGCCTTGTATTACCGTTAAGGACGGCAAAATGGGAGTAAATAAAAAGTACCGCGGCAAGTTTGCAGCCGTTCTCCCCACGTATATTGCTGACCGTATGGGCGACGCGAGCGATATCAATATCGATAAGGTGTTCGTCACTCACGCAGGCTGTGATCCCAAGATCATTGAGCTTTGTGTCAACAAGGTCAAGGAGATCGCGCCCGAAGCCAACGTTATGATCACCCGCGCAGGCTGTACCGTTTCCTCTCACTGCGGAAGAAATACCCTCGGAGTGCTCTTTATCAAGAAAACTCCCGTGTCTGCTGAATAAAATGAAATATTAAAAAGCACTTGCTCGCAAGTGCTTTTTCTTATTACCCGAAAAATCTTTTTTCAATATCGATTTTCCAAATCTTATTGATTTTGCTCGAATAATATGATATCATATTATCAGAATCAAGATCGCAAAAGGAGTCAAGCGTGAAAGTTACTTCTATTTTAAATTGAAGTATGTTTTTTCACACGCGAATTTTGCCTTTGCGGCAAAATTCATCGATTACTATTTGTGCCGCCGTTGGCGGCGGAATGGAGATTAAAATGAAAAATCCAACCTGGCAAAGACCGAAAACCACAAAAGCATATCTTCATAGACCGCTATCCGAGAGAATAGCTCTGCTTTGTCCCGATTTTAAGATACTCGATCTTCCGCTTCAGGACAACGGTATTCACGTCGGCCAGCTTGGCGTTGGATTGCTCGTTCTGCATGGCGACGATATGGTCGGATTTGACCTAGACGAAACCAAATATCGCCCCGTCGAGTGCGGTCTGCCGATATACGAGGTCATAAATCGCGGCGAGTGCTTGACCAAGGTCGAGGCGTTTGCAGGTGACGAGCGAAATCCTACGATATATTTCAAGGTCACGCTAATTAATGACTCGGACGAGACAGTGCAGAGCAGTGTCGGACTTATGGCGCGCTCGGGCCAGGAAAAATATATGGTCAATCAGCATCAGGAGGGTTATTGCCCCTACCGTCCCAACGAAAAGAATTGGTATATGCTCAAGCGCACGTGGAAAAAGGTCACGGACAACGTCGCGGCAAGCGATATGGGATATCTTTGTGTCAAGTGTGATGCCGAGTGGATAGATCACTCCAAAAATGGACATAGCTTTGCCGCCGCAGACTATTTCAGAGTTGATTATAGCCTTAAGGCAGGCGAGAGTCTGTCCTTCACGGGTGCTCTCCGCGCAAAAGAGGAGATAGCAGACTTCGATTATGATACAAAACGCGCCGAAACGGTCGAATTTTGGCATCAGACGGCCGAAAAGATAACCAACCTCCCGAATACCGAGGACGAGAGATATCTCGGCATATACAAGCATTGTGCCGTTCAGTGTATGCAGATGATTTCGCGCTACGAGGGGCAGGAGACTATCACGGTTCGTCAGGGAGATATCGCGCGCTTTGTCTGGCCCTACGAGGGTGCGCAGGTGCTTGTAAATCTCGAGCGTGCGGGCATAACCGAATACAGCGCTGACGCCTACCGCGGATATTTTAATCGCTGGCTCGTAAAAGACGGCGAGGATAAGGGCAAGATCGGAAGTACTGCAGGCTGGGATAATTTCACGGGCTCGGTAATATGGGGACTCTCGGAGCACCTCAAAAACGTAAACAGCAGAGAAGAATTTGAAGAATTTTTGCCGTATCTTATCGATATGCGCGATTGGATAGAAAGAAAGAGAATGTCGCCAAGAGAGAACGGCTATGAGCGCTTATTCCCCGCGGGAGTAGGTAGCGACTGGGCGGAAA
>JAZSGD010000343.1:0-2639 GCA_045532555.1 Eubacteriales bacterium
TATTACAACGAAAGCGCTATGAGGGCTGGACAGCCATCATCCGCGCGGTCAACACCGCGGATGCCATGACGGCTACCATAGAGGAAATTCCGTATCCCTTGCTCCATACGATCTGCGACCGCATCACACACGAGGTCGAGGGTATCAACAGAGTATTTATGGATATTACGCCGAAGCCGATCGGCACGATAGAATTTGAATAAACAACAGAGTGGCGACTGCAAACGGTCGCCACTCAAATTTTGCGTCGGAGGAAGAAAAGAACAGATAATAGTTGACATAAACGGCAAAATATGATATAATTACAGAAACGAATAAATATAAAAGGAACCAGCTGACTGCAGAGGACGTTGGTTCCTTTATGCTTTTTAGAGGAAAAACTTATGGTTAGGAAAAAGAAATTTACGCTTTCGACCACGCAGATCATATTGCTCAGCTTTCTTGTGACCATACTCGTGGGAAGCGGACTTTTGGCATTACCGATAAGCTCTGCAAGCGGAGAAGCCGTGCCGTATCTTGACGCGCTCTTTACGGCAACCACATCAACCTGCGTGACAGGGCTCGTTACTCTCCCCACGGTATCCACTTGGAGCGTGTTCGGACAGGTCGTTATATTGCTCCTGATACAGATCGGCGGTCTTGGAATCATCACAATTATGTCGGGACTGATGCTTCTTCTCAACAAAAAAATGGGCATCGGCGACCGATTGCTCATTCAGGATGCCTTCAACCTAAACACAATGTCGGGACTTGCAAAGTTTGTAAAGAACGTACTGTTCGGCACGCTGATTATTGAAGGGATCGGTGCTATACTGTATATGTTCGTGTTCGTTCCCGAGTTCGGTGCGAAAGGCATTTGGATATCGGTGTTCAATTCTGTTTCTGCTTTCTGCAACGCAGGCATTGATATCATTGCTGAAAACAGTCTTTGCAATTACGCCACAAATCCCTTGATAAACATCGTCACCTCCGCACTCATCATTCTCGGTGGACTTGGATATATCGTATGGTGGGACGTGCTTCGTGTTATCAAGAGCCGTTCGCACAAGAACCGCAGGATATTCAGACATTTGACCTTGCATTCAAAGATTGCTATCACGGCTACGGCAGGGCTCATCCTTGTCGGTGCAATCCTCATATTTGCTTTTGAATACGCAAATCCCTTGACCATCGGAGAGATGTCCTTGTTTGATAAAATTCAAGTGTCCTTCTTCCAATCGGTCACCACGAGAACCGCAGGCTTTGCCACGGTTCCGCAGGAGAATTTAACAAACGCCTCTGCCGCCGTATCCATCATCTTAATGTTAGTTGGTGGCTCACCCGTGGGAACGGCAGGCGGTATGAAAACGGTTACGATTGCCGTTCTCGTTTGTTCGGCGTTTGCAACGATAAGAAACAAGAATGGGGCAACCCTTTTCGGTCGCCGCATTTCCGAAGAATCGATAAAGAAGGCGGTGGCTGTTGTTGTAATGTTCCTTACGATATGTGCCACCTCAACTGTACTTTTGATGGCAACGAGTAACGCCTCCGCTATTGATGCGGTCTATGAAACGGTTAGCGCAACGGCAACCGTCGGACTTTCAAGAAATCTGACGGCAACGCTTAACACCTTCGGAAGGTTAATTATTATAGTAACAATGTATTTCGGCAGAGTCGGCCCCATCTCACTTGCGGTGGCACTTGGCAGCAAGAGTGTGAGTCAGAACGTGATTTCCGAGCCGACGGAAGATATCAGTATAGGATAAGGAGAAGATTATGAAAACGAAGAAAACATACGCAGTCTTTGGACTTGGCAGATACGGCAGAGCCGTGGCAAAAGAGCTTGTAGAGAACGGTATGGAGGTCATTACCGTCGATACCGAGGAAAGAATCGTCAATGATGCGGCGGCATATCTGCCCGTCTGCAAGTGCGCCGACGTGACCGATGCGGAGGTCATCTCCCGTCTTGGTATTGGCAATATTGATACCGTTATCGTCTGTATGGCGAGCAATCTTGAAGCGAGCGTCATGGCTGTCACGCTTTGCAAGGAGGCAGGCGTTAAAACCGTTATCGCAAAATGCGCCAACGAGATGCATCAAAAGATATTGCTTCGTGTAGGCGCGGATCAGGTGGTTTTCCCCGAAAACGAATCGGGCATCCGCCTCGCCAAGAACCTACTCAGCTCCGGCTTTATTGATATGATCTCTCTGTCAAAGGACGTATCAATGGTGGAGATTGACGTAAAGGACGAATGGTGTGGTAAGAACTTGATCGAATTGAATCTCCGCAAAAAATACGGCTTTAACATCGTTGCCATTAAGAAGGGCGAGAAGGTCAACGTGAATATCAATCCCGAGCAAGTGCTCGATTCCGAAACCACGCTGATCGTTATTGCAAATACGGCGAAGCTTGGTAAACTGAAATAGTTTGAAAAATTCCATTACAGTGAGAAGAATAATGCAGAGCGAGGGCTGACGAAAACCAATCGTCAGCCCTCAAAATTTGCGTCGGAGAAAGCAAAGAAAAAGCGATTACGGCTTCATCACCTTAATAAAGCGGAACATCTCATCAGGTCCCTCGTCGGGATCGTGCGTTTCATCCTCGAATATATCGTGTTCAGGCTGAAAATATTCACACCAAAATTGGTCGATCTGAAAGC
>JAZSGD010000052.1:0-10879 GCA_045532555.1 Eubacteriales bacterium
CAAGGCGCTTAAGGTCGACGTAAACGCGCTGATCTATCAGGTGCCCGGTGGAATGCTCTCCAACCTTATGTCCCAGCTCAAGCAGGCAGGGAAGGAAGATAAGCTGACCGAGGTTCTTGAGGAAGTACCGAGAGTAAGAGCAGACGTAGGATATCCTCCTCTCGTAACCCCCTCGTCGCAGATCGTTGGTACTCAGGCAGTATTCAACGTCCTCAACGGCGAAAGATACAAGATGGTAACCAAGGAGTTCAAGGGCGTTGTTCGCGGCGAGTACGGTAAGACTCCCGTGGCTATTGATCCCGAGTTTGTCAAGAAGATTCTCGGCGAGGATGCAAAGGTCATCGACTACCGTCCCGCAGACGATCTCAAGCCCGAGCTCGACGAGCTCCGCGCGAAGATTCCCGCAGGCTATCTCGAGCAGGACGAGGACGTTCTCTCCTACGCTCTCTTTGAGCAGGTAGCACTCAAGTTCTTCGAGTACAGAAAGAACCAGAAGTACGGTATTGACGCAAACTCCGACGCGGCAAGCGGCGTTCATACCGTTTAATATCACGGAAACAAAAAGAGGCGAGATTCTCGCCTCTTTTTTGACATAATTGGATCATATCATCAATATTTGTGCATTTTTATTATCGTCAATTTTATCAACTTTGTTTGTTATGCCTTTATACATACCCAAAAATAATAACAAATTGTAAATTGTGCAAAATAAAATGTCATTTTTTACAAAAAGGGAGTTGACAAATTGGTTATATTGTTGTATAATTGGATACGGTCGCGCAAAAAAGTCTTTGACTGCGGGCGGTTTATGGCGCCTTGTTTGTGCAAAAGAGATAAATCCTTTGCTCGATTTGTCAAATTTAAAGTTGGAGTTCGGTATGCCAAGATTTTTCGTTCGAAAGGAACAAATAGAAAACGGCTTCGTTACGATACTTGGCGACGATGCCCATCATATCTCGCGGTCGCTTCGTATGGCGGCAGGCGAGCATATAACGGTCTGCGATATGCAAAAGGTCGAATACGAGTGCACGCTTGAGCAGTTTTTGCCCGATCGAGTGTTGGCAAGAGTTGACAGCGAGCGAAAAAGCGACACCGAGCCGCCGTTTACGGCTTGCTTGTATCAGGCGCTTCCAAAGGGCGATAAGCTCGATAGCGTGATACAAAAATCGGTCGAATGCGGTGTTTTCTCGATCACGACCTTCAATAGTGAGCGTTGCATCGCAAAGGAAAAGGGCGACGAGGAAAATAAGCTTCGCAGACGTAATAAGATCTCTCTCGAGGCGGCAAAGCAGTCTGGCAGAGGGGTGATCCCCGAGGTAAATGCCACGGTAAGCTTTGCGGAGATGCTCACGCGAGCATCAGAGGCAGATATAAAGCTCTTTTGCTACGAGGGCGACGGCACAGAGTCGCTGAAATCCGTTTTGGCAAGAGAAAAAGCAAGATTTTTAAGTGAGAAGGGAGCCGATAACGGCAGCCTTCCCAAAATATTCGTCGTTATCGGAAGCGAGGGCGGATTTTCGCTTCGCGAGGTGGAAAAAGCTAAGGAGGCGGGACTTGTTCCCGTCGGACTCGGCAAGAGGATACTTCGCACCGAAACAGCATCGGGCTTTGTGCTCGGATGCCTGTGCTATGAGTTTGAATTATAATTTTATTTATCATAAACGACTAAAAAAAGCGTACAATAAGTTATAAGGAATTTAAAAGACACAAAGGGGTTTAAAAATGGCAAACAGATTGTTCCAAAACGTAATTCATCAGATGAGATCTGCGGTAGATCGCGTAATCGGCGTTATCGACGAAAACGGAGTAGTTATCGCGTGCTCTGAGCTTGTAAAGATCGGTGAGATCAAGCAGGGTATCCGCGATGAGCTTACCTATTCCGCCGACATCGCGGTTTCGGGAGGCTATACATACCGTCCCATATCCGTAGGCTCCAAGAACGAGTACATCGTATTTATGGAGGGTGAGGATAAGATGGCAGAGAAGATGTCCAAGCTTCTCGCAGTATCGCTCTGCAACATCAAAAATCTCTACGACGAAAAGTACGATAAGGGCTTGTTCATCAAAAACATCATTCTTGACAATATCCTTCCCAGCGATATATACATCAAGTCCAAGGAGCTCCATTTCAGCAGCGAGGACAGCAGAATAGTATTCCTCATCAAGTTCTTCGGCAAGACCGACGTTATGCCCTTTGAGATGCTGCAGAATATGTTCCCCGATAAGTCCAAGGATTACGTTATCAGCGTAGGCGAGCACGACGTCGTTCTCGTTAAGGACGTTAAGCCCGACACCGACATCAAGGAGATCGAAAAGATCGCGACCAACATCTCCGATACCCTTACCTCCGAGTTCTACACCAAGGTCAACATCGGTATCTCCACCATCGTTGATAACCTCAAGGACCTTGCAAGAGCGTACAAGGAGGCTCAGGTAGCACTCGACGTCGGCAAGGTATTTGAGACCGAGAAGAATATCATCAGCTACGAGAACCTCGGTATCGGCAGACTTATCTATCAGCTTCCTACCACTCTTTGCGAGATGTTCCTTCAGGAGATCTTCAAGAAGGGAAGCCTCGAGTCCCTCGACCGCGAGACCTTGATGACCATTCAGTGCTTCTTCGACAACAATCTTAACGTTTCCGAAACCTCAAGAAAGCTTTTCGTACATAGAAATACTCTCGTATACAGACTTGAAAAGATCCGCAAGATCACAGGTCTTGACCTTCGTGAATTCGAGCACGCTATCACCTTTAAGGTAGCGCTGATGGTCAAGAAGTATCTCGGAAGCAAGCCCTCGAAGTATTAATTATTATCGACATTGATAGACATTCATATAAGCGAGACGTCTCATCCGAGCGTTTCGCTTATTGGATTGTTATCGGAGCTTTTGACACTGTGGAGCTATAAAAAAGAGTGCAAAAAAACACAGTTCAAGGAGACCAAATAATGAAAAAATATATCTATACAGTCAAGGGATTGACCTCCCTCGAAAAAGCAGATGAGGCAGCAAGGATAGCTGTCGCGATCCTTCCTGACGCAACCGATATAGAGTGCGATCAGGAAAGCTCGACTCTCTCTTTTTCGATAAAGTTCAACAAAACTAATCAGAACGATGCAGAGCAAAGACTGCTCGGCGCGCTTGCCTTGTCGGATCTGGAACTGATACTTCCCGAGGGAGTCAATACGTATTCCTACGTAGGAGACAAACCGAAAAAGGTAAGAACGGTGCCTCTTGCGGTCGCCGTATCGCTCATCGCCGCATTTATGGCACTCGCGGTGCTTTTCACCTTCGCGTCCTGCGGATTTTATTCGGTAGGAATGAACGGAGGAGTCTTCAATCCGGGTGCGAACAATGGAAACTTGTCCGAATCTACTCCCGAGTATATCTCCGATCTTATCAAGCTCGACGAGATATTCCGCATGTACTCCTACGAGGGAGTCGACGAGGAAGCGATGCGTGCCGCGATACTCAAGGCATACGTCGAGGCAACGGGAGACCTTTATGCCGAGTATATGACGGCAGAGGAGTACAAGAGCTACCTTGACGACAACGCGGGCGATTTCGTCGGTGTCGGAGTCTCGGTCACGTATACCGCAATAGAGATCAACGGCTATAATTACAACGTACTGCAGGTCATATCGGTCTTTGCCGATTCTCCCGCGCTTGAAGCAGGAGTGCAGGTAGGCGACTGCGTTATGTACACGGGCATCGGTGAGAATAAAGAGATGGTGCAAACGCTTGGATATACCGAGGCAATCAGTAGGATCCGCGGAGAAGCGGGAACTGTCGCCGAGTTCACGGTATTCCGTCCCGACAAAAACGAGACCTCGGGATATAAGGAGATCGAATTTTCGATTGAGAGAAGAGCAGTAGTCTCGGAATCGGTGACGTATCGAGTCAGCGAAACGAATAGTAAGGTAGGTATCGTCAGAGTTTCGAGCTTTGACCTGACCACAGCGCCTCAGTTTACCGAGGCGGTAGACTCGCTCAAATCTCTCGGATGCGAATATTTCGTTTTCGATATGAGAAATAACCCGGGCGGAGCGCTCAACGCGATCCAGGCGGTGCTGTCGTATTTTCTTGACAAGGGAGACCTGATAGTCTCCACCGAATACAGCGACGGCTCTAAAAACGAATATTTAGTCAAAGAGGTAAAATATGCCACGGAGTATGCGGGCTATAACGTAAGTAAGTCGGACATCGGCAAATATAAGGACCTCAATATGATCGTTCTTACGAACGAAAACACGGCAAGCGCTGCAGAGCTCTTTACGGCTACTATGCGCGATTACGGACTTGCAGAGATCGTCGGCACGAAGACCTACGGCAAGGGCTGTATGCAAAACATTCTCTCGCTCTCGCGCTACGGACTTGACGGTGCGCTTCGCGTTACGACCGCGATGTACTTTTCAAATAGCCACACGGTATACCATAATATCGGTATCGTGCCCGACTATGAGATCGAGCTGAGCGAGGAAGCGGCAGAGCATAATTTCTTTATCATGCCCGAAAATTTGGATAATCAGCTTCAGAAAGCTATTGAAATAATAACACAAGAATAATATTTTAAGGAGAACGACCATGTCAAACAACAAACAGATGCTTTATACCCCCGAAGGATACAAGGTGCTCACCGACGAGCTGGACTACCTTAAGACGACAAGAAGAGAAGAGATCAAGGAAGCGATCGCAGTAGCGAAGGGCTTTGGAGACCTCTCCGAGAATGCCGAGTACGACGAGGCAAGAAACGAGCAGGCAAAGACCGAGGCAAGAATCAAGGAGCTCGAGGAGCTCGTTGCAAACGCAGTCGTAGTAGACGAGACCAAGCTTGACACAAGCGTAGTATCTCTCGGATCTGTCGTAACCGTTTACGACGTTGAGGAGGATGAGGATATCACTTACAGTATCGTGGGCTCTAACGAGGCAAACCCCATGGAGCACAAGATCTCTGACCAGTCCCCCATCGGTAAGGCACTTATGGGAGCAAAGGCGGGCGATACCGTTGTTATCGAGGTTCCTTACGGCACGATCCACATGGAGATCAAGGAAGTAAGTAGAAAGTAATAAAAAGCTAAAACGGAGAAAAATATGGGAGACAACAAAGATTTCGACGAGTCAAAGCTTGATACGACTGAAATCAGGTTGACCTCGGAAAATAAAATACTGTCAAAGCTTTCAAATTTTTGGTATCACTATAAGTGGACGGTAATAATAGTCGCATTTTTCGCGACGATACTTATAATCGGATTGGTTCAGATGATCCAAAAGGAAGATGACGACACTTTCGTCGTGCTCGCAGCCCCCACGACCTTTTACGGCGAGGATCTTTCGGGTATCAATGCCGCGCTTGAATCCGTGATGCCGTCCGACATAAACGGGGACGGCAAAAAAAGCGTCTGCCTTATGACCTACTCGATATATTCCGAGGAGGAGATGAAGGCGGCAAACGAGGAAGAAACCGACGAGAACGGCCGCTTTGTAACGAAGGTGTCGCAGAGTCATAATACCTCGGAGCATCAATCCTACGTCGAGTATCTCAGAAACGGCGAGGCATCGATACTTTTTGTAAGCGAGTATTTGTATAATAGTCTTCGCGACAACGATACGCTTCGTCCTCTCTCCGACCTTTTCGGTGAAAAATTGCCAGAGGGCACACTTGCCGACGGATACGGAGTGCGCCTTGGCGATCTCGCGATCTACGATTTTTGCCCCGAGCTGCAAAGACTTCCCGAGGATACGGTAGTTTGTCTGAAACGCGCGCATATATGGGGCGCAAGCTCAAACAAGAAGACCTACGCCGCACTCGAGGAATTTTACAAAAGCATAGTCACCTTCGGTGAAAACTGATCGAAGTTTTTAAAACGGCTGACGCTTGACATTACAAGACAAATCAGAGAGGAGCAAACGATGAAGCTTCTGTTTAAACAACGTGTATTTTCGTGGTTTGATAGCTACGATATCTACGATGAATTCGGGAATACAGTGTTCACCGTAAAGGGTCAGATGTCGTGGGGCAAGCTACTCAATATATACGATGCCTCAGGTAAATACGTAGGCTCGCTCAAGCAAAAGGTGTTCAGATTTCTGCCCACGTTTGAAATGTACCTCGGTGACCGCTTGGTCGGCACGATACAAAAGGAGTTTACCTTTTTCCGTCCCTCGTTCCACATAGACTGCAACGGCTGGTACATATCGGGAAATTGGTTCGAATGGGATTATATGATCGTTTCTCCGAACGACGAGGGTATCGCTACTGTTTCAAAGGAAGTGCTTTATTGGGCAGACACCTATTCTATCGACGTTCGCGATCCCGCAGATGCAGTTGCCGTACTAATGATAGTTCTGGCGATCGACGCGGAAAAGGACACAAGAAACTAATAAAACAAGACCCGTTACCGAAAAAACTCGGTAACGGGATTTTTTTGCTTTTATTAAAAAAACCATTAAATCTTCACACCAAATTCATCAATACGTGTTATCATATATACGTAGTATAATATTGGGAAGAAAGATAAATGGGAAAATTCAAAGAAAAATTATTTCGCTTCTTTTACGGAAGATACGGTACCGACCAGCTCTATAAATTTTGCTTGATATTGGTCCTTTTGCTTATGGTAGTAAGCCTTGTGCTGCAATTCGTATTGTCCGAGGGGATAGTTTCTGCCATAGTGAGCCTGTCAATAAGCATAGTGACCTATGTTCTGCTGTTTTGGATGATATTTCGATCAATGTCGAGAAATATATATAAACGCCGCCGCGAAAATGAAAGATATCTCAGAATAAGCGGCGCGGTGAAAAGATTTTTCATAGGCAATACGTCAAGAAAAACAAAGAGCACTAACCGTGACGACGCATATTATATTTTCAGAGATTGCACAAGATGTAAGGCGACACTTCGTCTGCCGAGAAAAAAAGGCAAGCATTCGGTAAAATGTCCGAGATGCTCGCATAGCTTTTACGTTCGATCAAAATAAATCGACTTCAAATCACTGTAAGGAGAATGACAATGGCAAAGAAGAAAAGCAGCAAACTTGCAAGAAAAATAAAAAGAAGAATAGTCACGGGTATTCTGATACCGCTTATCACGCTTCTCGTCGCGTACGTTTTGTTCAGCGCAGTCGACCACTTTGATCTCGACATCGGAATAGACGTTGATATGCAGGGATACGGTCTGTTCGAGCTGTTCGGTTCTAAGGGAGGTGGCGAGGAAGAAACCTCCTCCGTGCCTGAGCCGCCCGTAGTGACCGAGGATGACGAGGTCGCGTTCCACTTTATCAACGTCGGACAAGGCGACGCGATACTTATCACAACGAAAGAGGGAAATATCCTGATAGACACAAGTGAAAAGAGTGAGAGAGATGCCCTCGTCGGATATCTGACCGAGCAGAATATTACTTCCTTGAAGTATCTCATTCTTACTCACACGGATGCCGATCATATCGGAAGCGCCGATTACGTCGTTGAAAACTACGACGTTGACACGGTAATGATGACAGATTATACGGCAACCACCAAGACTTACGAAAGATTGCTGACTGCGATCGAAAACAAGAATACAAACGTGATCATTCCGGAGTCGGGATACGTATTCACCCTCGGAGCTTTGCAAATGACCGTGATCGGTCCTGCCGAAAAGATCAATGATCCTAATGAAATGAGTCTGGTCATCAAGGCTGAGCACGGAGACACCTCCGTAATGCTCACGGGTGATGCTGAGCTTAAATCCGAGGCGGCGATCCTCGAGCATTGGTCTGCCGAATCGTTGCAGGTCGATATATTGAAGGTCGGACATCACGGATCGAGAACGTCCACGACCGACGAGTTCCTCGCGGCAATGAATCCCTCCGTAGCAGTCATTTCCTGCGGTGAGGGCAACTCCTACGGTCATCCTCATGAGGAGATAGTAGATAAGCTCACCGAAAAGGGAATTAAAATATACCGCACCGATAAGGACGGCACAATCGTCATCATCAGCGACGGCAAGGAATGGAACGTAGTTGAAGATTAAAACAAAAATCAGGGGAATGAAGATCTCATTCCCCTGATTTTTCACGTATTATTTTTTAAACTGCGCTCCGAAAGCGGCGCAGGCACGATAGTCCTGTCCCTCCTTGTCCATACCGAACGCGTTCCACGCGGCAGGACGGAAGATCTTGTCCTCGGGTACGTTGTGCATACTTACGGGTATGCGGAGCATAGAGCAGAGCGTGATGAGGTCTGCGCCTATGTGACCGTAGGAGATCGCGCCGTGGTTAGCGCCCCAGTTATTCATAACGTCGTATGCCGTCTTGAATGCGCCCTCGCCGGTGCAACGGGGAGCGAACCAAGTGCAAGGCCAGGTGTAGTCGGTGCGAGCCCAAAGCGTGTCGCTGACGTCATGGGGCAGAGCAACAGTCCAGCCCTCCGCGATCTGCAATACGGGGCCGAGTCCCTTGACAAGATTGAGTCTTATCATTGTAACGGGCATCTCTGCCTTGGTCTCGAATCGCGAAGAATATCCACCGCCACGGAAGTAGCCGATGTCGGCATAGTTCCAGGTGGTGTTCGCCATAACGGTGTCGCAATCAGCCTCGGTCATTTCGTACCAGGGCTTCATTGTGGCATTTCCGTTTTCATCCTTGACCTCACCGCAAGCGTCGAGACAGCAAGCGCCCGAGTTGATAAGGTGAATGATACCGTCGCTTTCTTTAGCCTTGCCGTCGATGTCGTATCCGGTGCAGCGCTTGATCGCGTCACCCGACCAATAGGTGCGAACGTCGGCAAACATCTGCGCGCGGTTGGTAAGTAGCTTCATAAAGAGCATACCAAGACCGTTGAGAACGTCGTTTTCGGTAGCGAGAATATAAGGTTCTCTTGCGCCGTTCCAGTCGAACGAGGTGTTAAGGAGCGACTCGGGGAAATCGCAGTTGGGATAAAAATCCGTCCACTGTCTCTGACCCTGGAATCCCGCCGCAATCGCATTGTGACCAACCATTTCCTCCTCACAACCCTCGGGGAGATTGTCGTTGCCGTTCATAAGGTCCTTTATGATGACCATCATTTTGACCACGAACTCCCAATCGGCATCCTTGTGCTCGCGGCTTCTCTGAAGCTCGGCAGGGTTCTTGTCAAATCCCTCGATGCACTTTTCCTTGACCCAAGCGAGCGCCTTTTCGTATTCCTTCTTGTCGTATACCTCCTCGGTCATTCGACGGATGATCTCAACCTCGTCTACCGACTCAACTCTCATTCCGAGATAATCCTCGATAAAATCGGTGTCAATGATCGAGCCGCCGATTCCCATACAGATCGAGCCGATCTGCAAATAAGACTTTCCGCGCATCGAAGCCGCCGCAACCGCCGCGCGACCGAAGCGAAGGAGCTTTTCTTCAACGTCCGCAGGAATAGTGGTGTCGTCAAGATCCTGAACGTCGTGACCGTATATGCCAAACGCGGGCAGACCCTTTTGAGCGTGTGTTGCGAGAACCGAAGCGAGATAAACTGCGCCGGGGCGCTCGGTTCCGTTGAATCCCCAAACTGCCTTGATCGTGTTGGGATCCATATCCATCGTCTCCGCGCCGTAGCACCAGCAGGGAGTGACCGTGAGGGTGATATCAACACCTTCGCGACGGAACTTGTCCGCGCACGCCGCCGCCTCACCGACGCGACCGATAGTTGTGTCGGCGATAACGACCTTTACAGGCTCGCCGTTGGAGTATCTGAGATTTTCAGTGAAGAGTGCTGCCGCACGCTTCGCCATATTCATGGTCTGATCCTCGAGCGACTCGCGAACCTTGAGTGCTCCGCGACGACCGTCGATCGTGGGGCGAATACCAATAACGGGATAGCTGCCGATAAGTCTGTTCTTTGCCATGTTTTGTCCTCCAATATAGTATAAATATAAAGAAATTATTGTCTACTACTTGAATTATAGTCGATTTTATGTTAAAATACTTGTACAAACATCCAAAATGTTTGCACAATAGTCAACATTACTCTTTGCGAGGTGAAAATAGTGAAATTTTCCGACTACGAGGAGAACGAGCAACGCGGCTCGGGCTCATTTCCAATACAGTATTACTACGTTGACGAGAAGCATCCCAGATACGTCATGCGCCTGCATTGGCACCGCGAATTTGAGCTTGTCAGAGTAGTTGAGGGCGAGCTTGTGTTATACCTCAACAACGAAAAGCATATCGCGACCGCAGGCGACGTCGTATTTATCGCGTCGGGCACGCTCCACCGAGCCGAGCCGACCGATTGTGTCTACGAGTGCGTTGTTTTTGATCTTAGTATCGTTTCGGGTTACAATAACACGAAAATATCGTCGATGATCCGCCCGATAATAAGCGGAGATATTGAGACCGATATTACCTGTGATAGCGCCGCGCCTGTTGCAAAAGAGCTTATTAAGTCTGTTGCCGAAGCGGGAGACTACTTCGAGCTTAAAGTCTCGTCGCTTGCCGCGGAAATGATATATGAAATGTATTCGTCGGGGGCAGTGCGCGCACCAGAGGACGAAAACAAGCGGCTCACCCACCGCCGCGCGCTTATGACTTTGCTTCTTGATACGATCGAGAGGGAATATAGCCGAAAAATAACCCTCGCGGAGCTCTCCGAGATCGCGCAGATCAATGAAAAATATTTATGCCGCTTCTTCAAGGAGTTCACAGGGCAGACCCCGATCGACTACATCAACCGCCTGCGCGTCGACCGCGCTTGCTACGAAATGACGGTCAACAAGCTCAACGTGACCGAAACGGCGTACGAATGCGGATTCAATGAGCTGAGCTATTTTTCAAAATGCTTCAAGAAATATAAGGGCGTCTCGCCGGGGCAGTATCGCTCCGAATTCTGCTCGGAGAATGGGGAGATCAAAAATGCAAACTGAAACAAG
>JAZSGD010000043.1:0-4551 GCA_045532555.1 Eubacteriales bacterium
CGGATTTTACCCCATCTGCGGTGAGGATGCCGACGATATCGTGGGAGTTCTGAATATCAAAAAATTCTTCCGTGCAGAGTGCGAAAGCATCGAGGATGCGATCGCAAAGGCGGCGGAAAAGCCTTATTTCGTGCCCGAAAACATGAAGGCAGACGTGCTTTTCACCAATATGAAGGAATCGAGAACCTACTTCGCGGTCGTCGTCGACGAATACGGCGGAACGAGTGGAGTTATCACCATCCACGACCTGCTTGAGCTGCTCGTGGGAGATATGGGTGATAAGGAAGACGTCAAGGTTGAGGAGATAGTCAACGTCGGTGAAAACGAGTGGAATATACTCGGTTCTGCGTCGCTTGAAAAGGTCACCGAGGCGCTCGGAGTCGAATTCGACACTGAGGAATGTGATACCTTCGGAGGATACATTTTCGGACTTCTCGGAGAGGTTCCCGACGACGGAACGGGTCTTGAGATCGTGACCGAAACCGACGATCTTATTATAAAAACCGAGTCCGTGGTCGACCACCACATCGAATCGACTCTCGTAACCGTCAAGGAGCGCGTAGCAGACGACGATGACGACGAGGATGAGGACGATGACGACGAGGACAAGAAAAAGAAAAAGAAGCTCAAGGATAAGGACGATGACGACGAGTCCGAATCCGAGGATTGATCTTTAGAAAAGGAGTATGGGGAAAACTTTTAAAGGGTTTTCCCCATTATAATATTATGGAAAAAAGCATTTTTGAGGATATAGAGAGAAGAGAAAAGACCGACGAGAGACAGAGCAAATACTCGAAATATTGCGATCTTATTTATTACCCCTCGAGCGTGACTCCGGGTATCGAGCTCGCTATGATGGTCTATAAGCCCGACAAGCCCACACATATTTTCGTCACAACTCACGGCTGGCACATGAGCATACCGAGCCATAGCGTCGAGAGTGTTACGGGAGCGTCAAGCTGTCTTGCCGTCCACGTAGATATGCGCGGCAGAGCGCTGTCCGACGGTAAGGCGGATTGCAACGGTTTTGAGATCTACGACGTTATAGACGCCTGCGAATACGTCAAGAAGCATTACGCCGAGTATATATCCGATCCCGAGGTCGTCTATTTTGAGGGCGGAAGCGGAGGCGGCGGAAATGCCTATGCGCTCGCCGCAAAATTTCCCGACTATTTCGCGGCGATCACGAGCCTGTGCGGTCCGTCCGACTATGCGGTCTGGTATGATAACGACCCGATCGGCGAATTTCAGGACGAGCTTTCCGTTTGGATAGGAGAGCGCGGAGAGAAGGACTCTTATAACGAGGCTTATGCCTCGCGAAGCGGTATTTACGGGATCAAAAATCTCTGCTCGCCAATGGTCATAATCCACGGCGAGACCGACGAGCGCGTGCCCGTGTATCACGCAAGAAATTATATGAAGGAGGTCGAAAGACAGGGCAAGACCGACCTTGTTAAGTATACCGAGCTTCGCGGCATCGGAGGCTTTGAGCATTGGCAGAACGCTACCGAAGCCGATATGCAGCTTATCGATCGACTTTCCAAGGAAAACAGGGAAAAACACCAAAAACCCGTCGAGATCGCGAGAAAGGGCAGAATGGCGGTGCTCGGCTACCTTGTCACCAAGCATTTTTCGGTCTTTTGTGAGTCGCTCGACACCGTCGCCGAGATAATTTACGACCTTGATTCCGACACATTCGAATTTATCGGCGAGGGTGAGTATATTATTAATAACACTTCTCATAAATAAGAAAAAATCCCGATTGATTTAGTTCATCGGGATTTTGTTTGTTGTATCAATATTTTGTTGATTTAGTTTTTCAAGAAGTCTGGAAATTCTGTGGGTGCAATCGATTTCTCTTGCTTCGCTTTTTCTCCAATCGTTTGACAGTGGAAAAAACACCCCATCTTTAGCGCTTCTTCCCATATCCCATTTTTCATTTTTGTTCCTATTATTGATAATCCATTCAACCACAAATTGCAACAGATCTTTGGCAGTTTCATACTCAGCAATTAATTCAATGCATCCGAGATAGCGGCTAGCATTCCTGCTAGCAAATTCACAAGGCAATTCTTTAATACATTTCTCATAAGAATAGTAAATCCCATCTGGCTTGTTTATAATGTGCCTTAACAATCGCATTTCGGTTTCTTTATCTAAGTAACCATTTACAATCGAAATGATATAAAATTGAGCAAAATCAATGAGTCTTCCACCTGAAGGTTTTATTCCCCATGCACAAATATAAGCATCTATATATTTTTGATGATTATACTTTTCCTCTTTAAAAGCATCAGCTACTATGTCTGCCCACTTTTTCGCAACTTTATTAGCAGCAGGATTATCTTTTGTGAATCTTCTGATCCAGGCTGCTAACATTAATGAACAAAAAATATTCCAATCAGCAATATTCTCCTGTCTGTCGGGGATTTGTTTAACTCCCAACAGACAATCGTTCATATATGAGATTGCTTTTTTGATACAATCATCTGCAATGGTATATCCTAATATTTCAAGACGTTTCAAAGCTTTTTCTGTGGTGTATGGCGATTTACTATCGTTGAACAACGTATGAAAATATCCCCACTTTCCCTCACTATCTTGTAGCTCGATTATTTGATTAGCCCATTTCGAATTTTTGTACATATATATTTCCTTATTCATTTTTGTTTATGGAAAGCTTCATATTGTTTTGCGAGCGCGTCGGGCGAAGCCCATACCCCTAAAGTTGCGCGTACACAAGGGAGGCTTTTCGGTAGTTTCATTATAACACAATATCGGCAGAGAAGCAATATCTCTGCCGATATTTGTAAGTATTCTTGTGAGTAAGAATAAATCAATCAAAATAACCGAGTCTGTAAAGCAGCTCTGCGATAAGCACCGCGCCGCCTGCCGCGCCACGAAGGGTGTTGTGCGAAAGACCGACAAATTTATAATCGTAGATAACGTCCTCGCGAAGTCTGCCTGCAGTTACGCCCATACCACCGTAAATGTCGCGGTCGAGCTTTGCCTGAGGACGATTGTCCTCCTCAAAATAAGTAACGAACTGCGCGGGAGCGCTGGGAAGACCAAGCTCCTGGGGAAGTCCCTTAAAGCTCTTCCAGTCCTCAAGGATCTGCTCCTTGGTGGGCTTGTTTTCAAACCTAACAAATACCGCCGCCGTGTGACCGTCGGTAACGGGAACCCGAATGCACTGGGTTGTGATCACGGGGCCGTCAGCTTTGACGATCTCGCCGTTCTCGACCTTGCCCCAAACGCGTAGGGGCTCCTGCTCGCTCTTTTCTTCCTCGCCGCCGATGAAGGGAATAACGTTGTCGATCATCTCAGGCCACTCGTTAAAGGTCTTGCCCGCGCCCGAAATTGCCTGATAAGTGGTCGCAACGACCTCCTTGATGCCGTACTTGCGAAGGGGAGTCAGCTCGGGAACGTAAGCCTGAATAGAGCAGTTGGGCTTAACGGCGATAAATCCGCGCTTTGTTCCGAGTCTTTCTCTTTGCGCCTTGATGACCTCAAGATGCTCGGGATTTATTTCGGGAATGACCATGGGCACGTCGGGTGTCCAACGGTGAGCCGAGTTGTTGGAAACAACGGGGATCTCTGCCTTGGCGTATTTTTCTTCGAGTGCCTTGATCTCGTCCTTTTTCATATTTACCGCGCAGAAAACGAACTGACAATCCTTCATCTCGTCGATGTTTTCCGCGTCAATAACGACCATATCCGCATATTTCTCGGGCATGGGAGTAGCAAGCTTCCAGCGTCCTCCGAGAGCCTCTGCATAGGTCTTGCCTGCGCTGTTTTTAGAAGCAGCGAGCTTTATAACTTCAAAATAAGGGTGATCTGCAAGCAGAGAAAGAAACCTCTGACCTACCATACCCGTGGCGCCAACGACGCCGACCTTCATTTTTTCCATAGAAACCTCCACCCTCTCAATACAATTCGAGTGTTTTTGATTTAGTGAACTAAAGTAATGATTTGTTTTTATTATAGCACAAAACCCCCTTTATTTCAATACCTTTGAGGTATTTTTTCAAAAGCACTTTGTATAAAAATATGCAAGTGAGAGAAAATTCGTTTGTTTATTTTCAATATTTTTAAAGAGAGTATATCTCCGAGTACTTTTTCTCGAGGTAGTCCGTATAGTAGCTCGGGTCAAATTCCTCTCCCAGAGCATCACGCAAGAGGGCAGACGAGCCCTTAAGACAACCGAATTTCCAGATGTGCTCGCGATTCCATTCGTTGATAGGTGCAAAATTTCCGTCCGCAAGACACTTGTCAACGTCCACGCTCTCCTTCATCTTGTGAAGCAGGTGTGCGCCGTACGCGCTGCCGAGTGCGTAGGAGGGGAAGTAGCCGATGCCGCCGCCCGACCAGTGACTGTCCTGAAGCACGCCACGCTTGTCGTCGGGAACGTCAACTCCGAGATATTCCTTGTAGAGTCTGTTCCACTCGGAAGGAAGATCCTTTACCTCAAGCTCGCCCGACATCACTCTCTTTTCAAGCTCGTAGCGGACCATAACGTGCAGGCAGTAGGTGACCTCGTCCGCCTCGGTT
>JAZSGD010000302.1:0-16520 GCA_045532555.1 Eubacteriales bacterium
GAAACAAGCACAGGCTCCTCTAACCCCAAAGGAAGACCGAAGCAGCCTCCAAATCCTCCAACGTCGTCAAGGCAACCCTCGTTTTTCGTACGAGCGATGTGCTTTTTCATCAGCTCGACCGCCTTGTAACCGGCGGTAATATCAACGCCCGCCGCAGCGTAGCTTTCAGATCTTGAATTGTTCATATAAACTCCTTTGTAAGATTAGTAATGCGATTATTCTTTTCCCGTCCAACAGTACGTGCAAAGCTGATCCTCGGGAAGACCAATGGCTTTGATTATGCCCTCGATAGACTGGAACTCAAGAGACGCCAAGTGAAGCTTCTCACATATCTTTCGGCGCAGATTTTTGCCGCGCTCGGTGTTGGCGTCACTGTATTCTTCAATGTATTTAAAGCCCTCCTCACCCTCAAGCTCCATAATGGTCTTGCGTGCGATAAGCTCCATTGGGCTGGTCGCTCTGGAGAAATTCAAATACTTACAACTATACATAATAGGCGGGCAAGCCGAGCGCATGTGCACCGACTTCGCACCGTTTTCATACAAAAATTCAACCGTCTCGCGAAGCTGTGTTCCTCGAACTATCGAGTCGTCCACGAAAAGCAGATTTTTGTCCTGAATAAGATCGTGCACGGGCACAAGCTTCATCTTCGCAACCTTTTTCCTGTCCGCCTGACTCGGAGGCATAAAGCTTCGCGGCCAGGTAGGCGTGTATTTTATAAACGGACGCGAAAACGGAATTCCGCTCACGTTGGCAAATCCTACGGCATGAGCGGTTCCCGAGTCGGGCACTCCGCTGACGTAATCAATACCTTCAAGAGTCCCGTTTTTCTTGTCCGACTCTGCCATAATTTCACCGTTGCGGTTTCTCATTACCTCAACGTTAACGCCCTCGTACGTAGCCGTCGGATATCCGTAATAGGACCACAGAAAAGCGCATATCCTCATCTTTTCCCCGGGAGGAGAAAGCTGAACTACTCCGTCAGCACTGATCTCAACGATCTCACCGGGCCCAAGCTCTCGCTCGTCAACGTATTCAAGCTTTTGATAAGCAAACGACTCAAACGTGACTGCATATCCGTCATCATCCTTACCGATCAGGATCGGCAATCTGCCAAGCTTATCTCTCGCCGCGATCACCTTTCCGTCATCCGTCAGAACGAGGATCGAAACGCTGCCGTCAACGACGTCTTGAACGAATTTTATTCCCTCAGCAAAGCTGTCCTTCTGATTTATCAATGCCGCAACAAGCTCGGTCGAGTTAATTGCCCCACTTGTCATCGCGTTGAAGTGACCGCCGCAAGTCGAAAACAGCGCTTCAGCGAGATCAGATGCATTGTTAATGATTCCGATTATGCAGATAGCATAGGTTCCAAGCTTCGAACGGATAAGCAACGGCTGAGGATCGCTGTCGCTTATGCAACCAATAGCGCTCGTTCCGCGCATCTCCTCAAAAACGTGCTCGAATTTTGTTCTGAAGGGTGAGTTTTCAATATTATGTATAGAGCGCTGTAAGCCGATCTCCTTGTCGTACACGGCAAGACCGCCGCGGCGCGTTCCAAGATGCGAATGGTAGTCGGTTCCAAAGAACACGTCGCCAACGCACTCACGTCTTGAGGCGATTCCAAAAAATCCTCCCATATATAACTCCTTTAAAAATTAGAAAAGCGATTATTTATTGTATTCTGACGCTATGCGCGCGTCGTTCTCAAGAACTGCCTTCGCGTCTGCCTCTCTTTTTGCAACCAACTTTTGCGCAAGAGTATCATCAGAAAGAGCAAGTATCTGTATTGCAAGCAGAGCCGCATTAGTCGCTCCGTCAATAGCAACCGTAGCAACAGGAATACCCGAAGGCATCTGAACCGTTGCAAGCAGAGCGTCAAGTCCGTCAAGATTGGTTGACTTGCAAGGGATTCCAATAACGGGAAGAGTCGTATTAGCCGCAACTGCTCCCGCAAGATGAGCTGCCATTCCCGCCGCCGCGATCATAACTCCAAAGCCTTCAGCCTTCGCATTTTTGGCAAAATCTCGCGCCTGTTCGGGCGTTCTGTGCGCGGAATAAACGTGCACCTCGTATGGAACCTCAAATGCCTCAAGCGTGTCGATCGCCTTCTTAACAACAGGCATATCGCTCGCACTTCCCATAACGATACCAACTTTTTTCATAGATCACACCTCCGAATATTTGTCAGTAAGAAAAAAACAAACCTCATAAAAATCAAAAAAGGCACACTCATCCCTCCATAGAAACAAGCGAGCCCAGACGGTCGGCAATATAGATTTCTGTTCCACCGTGGTTATGCCACTCATTCCGTCAGTCGCAGAAATCCCCTATTTTTCCCTTAATAATGTTACAATAATATAATAACATAAGCAAACAAAAATGTCAAGACCTTTTTTGTCTTCTGCCCTCAAAAAAAGGTGAATTGTAGAAACAGACAAAAAATGTCTTGACAAATATCATTCTATATGTGCGTTTTTCTTTTTCAGCCTTGCGTGAGCATAACAAATCACCGCTACTATCAGACATCCAACTACGTATCCAAACAAATCTATCCACACGTCGCGGACCGATGAACCTCTATGGCTGAATATCTGTATAGTTTCGTCCATAAGCGCAACGAAAATACCGCATAAAGTAAGTCCCAACGCATATATGCCCTTGTTTATCAAAAAGCGCTTAAAAAGTAAGGACGCAACGGCACCCAAAGCCGCAAATTCGGTAAAATGGGCCATTTTTCTGACCGAAAGACCGCCCACCGTGCTCACACCGTCCCCGGTGCCGAATATCGAAGCAAAAAATTCTCCTACCGCTATGCTTAAAGAGGACGAAAGCTGTGAAGAAAGAACAGAATTACCCCATATAAAGCACACTATGAGAGTAAAAATTATAGCGAGCCAATACCTCTTCTTCATCTAACCTCCAAACTTCATAATTAACAAACTCATAAAATATCAGGCAATAATCTCAGCTGACTGAAGTTCTTTCACCGCGTCAGCCATAAGCTCCTCGACACAACCGTGCCCAAGAGATTTTTCAACAACACGCACAGCATCCGACAAATTCGGCACACGCGTCGTCATATTGTGGCAATCAGATCCCAAAAAGCTTATTGCCCCCGCCGATATCATTCCAAGAGCCTGCCGTTTTGTTCCGAATCTCAAAAAAGCTTCGGCATTGAGCTGTATAGCAACTCCGCCCTCAAGCAATCGATCCAAAAGCCCCTTTTCTTGATATGAGTAATATCTGTCGTAGTGGGCAACTATGGGTTGGAATCCCTTGGCCTTCAAGGACATCAATTCACCCACGTTAGTCTCACTCCAACGTTCGAACGGCATCTCTACAAGCAGAAGCTTTGTGCCGAGAATACAAAGATCTGACACCGCCGCGCTCCTCGAAATCCCGTCAAAATAAGCAACCTCCGCGCCCAAATAAATGGTCGGCAAGCCTTCTCCGAGAGCCTTTTGCTCGGACACCGCATCCGAAAGAGCCTCGACTGCCCTGCCCCTTTTCTCCAGAAAATCAACCGGATTGGTCATATTCGGATAAAAATGCGGCGTAGCAACTATCTTCCTAACTCCTTGGGCATACGCGTAACGAAGCATCTCAAGGGATTCCTCAATGCTATCGCTTCCGTCGTCTATATGAGGCAAAACGTGTGAATGCAGATCTACCAGATCTATTGTATCACAAGGCTTTTGCCCCTCTTTGCCTTCAGTGCGCTTTCTTGTAAAAAACATCGATAACAATATCCTTTAATTCTTCTTCGTCGACGTAAAATTCCATATACTTTTGACCAACCTTGGCTTCTCCGGGAGGAATAATAGTTTTCTTCTTTTCATAGGTGCTCAGCTTATCGGAAATCTCTCCAAATATGCCCTCGTCGGCATTGGTAACGATATAATCAGCAACGTCCTCGAAGCATTCAAGCATAAGCTCCTCGTCGAGCTCTACACTCTTTGCTTTTTTGATAAACGCATCAAAAAACGTCATCTGTCGCTCCATTCGCGAAACGTTAGTTTCGTCAGCAACTCCGGTTCGAGCACCAATAAACTTCAGTGCCAGTTCTCCGTCAAGCGTTACGGTCTGACCCTCAACAAGCCTATCGTCAACCGAGGTCATATCATGCTCAACGTAGAGTTCCACTCCACCAATGTAATCAACTATGATGCTGACCGCATCCATAGTCATCGACACGTAATTTTTAAAATCAACTTCGTAAAGCAGATCGGACACTGCCTTTGCAGTGTTTTTGCATTTTCTCGAGTTGCTTATTTCGGTATAAGTACCGTCATTATGCGACAGAGCAATCTGAGCAACGGTCTCTTTGGCCTCACCGCTGAATGCATCGTAAACCGATATTTCAGTCATAGTATCTCGGTTGATAGACATCACAGTATAGGAATTATCCGCACTGTCAAAGGACAAAACCAATATAAAATCCGCCTGGGCATATCCGTTACCATCAGTCGCTCCATTTTGGTCTAATCCAATGATAAGATAATTTTTAACTGTGCTCTTCGGACGATAAGCCTCCCCGTCAATATATACGGTGTCAAGCGTATCGGTTCGGTCACCCGTGCCATTGTCAGAGGTACCGTTTATATTCGACATTATACGATCCAAATTAAATAAGACGGCAGCCACCAAAGCAACACACAACAAAAACGCCACGAAAAGCAAGATAGTTTTTCTGTTTCTTCTCATACACACTCCACTCGTCGTATTTTACAAGCCACAAGGCAACGTTCAGATAGACTGTGCGCGTAACAAGCTGTTTTTGTTCGCTTCGGCAACCGCCGTCGATTCGCGCTTTTTTACGCGCGTCAAGGTTTATTCTTCAATTACGTTCTCTTGGAAAGATCCCAAATCTTATTGTTTCTTAAAACGGATTATACCCTTCTTGTAAAGAACGAATACAGTAATGCCACCGCCTGCAACTACTGTGGTAGATGCAACCACGATCCAAATCCATGTATTGTTGGGCTTGTCGTCGTTATCATCTACAGGTGCGGTGGTAGTATCCTCGGTAGTATCCTCTGCACCCGTGGTGGTTCCCTCATAGGTCTCCTCAACTGCGATGAAAACAACGGGACAAAGATCGTCGAACTCAACGGTGATATTTTCGCCATCGAATACTACCTTGCTTGCATCAACGATAGTCCAAGCATCATTAACGTAGCACGCAACGATGAATCCGCCGTCAACAACTTCCATATTATTTCCGAATATAACGCTGACAACGTCATCCTCTGCAGAGAGATCAACCCCTGCATCGAGATCAAAAACGTTCTTCACGCTGAATTCAGGTGCAACAAAACCAAGCGAAGTAGCAAAAGCATCAAGACCGGTTACTACCTCTGCAACAGAAGAATCAACGATACCGTTATATATCTCAAGAACCTTACGGCTTGCTGCAACGATAGCCTCGTCATAATTATCCTCTGCATCCTGGATAACGTAAGCCTCGGAAACAGAGATAACACCAAGCTTGCTGTCGGGAATGTAAACCTTCTCGCCCTCGCCGTTGGTGATGATAGCCTTGATCTCGTCAGCGGGATCGTAGTCCTCGGGGAGCTCTTCTTCGGGAACCGAAGGGGTAACGATAACGGGTGCATCATTAAACTCAACGCTGGGAACGTAATCTGCACCTACAAGAAGCGCGAGGCTGCCAATGGAAAGAATCATAGCAACCGCTACAAACAAACTGAATAACTTTTTCATGATAAATCCTTTCATTACTTAGATAAGTGATTGTTTCTATTTTTATTGAAATGTATTGTAGACAAAACAATTAAAATCAGCTCTTGTTCGAGGTGTAATAGCTGTAGCGATAATAACTCGACTTGCGGTAACGCTTCTTGGCAGTCTTCGCACCGTTGTAAACGAAACCAAGAATTTTAGCATTAACCAGCTTCAAGCTACGTACGGCATCAGTAACGTCTCTGCGTCTGGTGTGTCCGTGCCTGACGATAACTATCATTCCATCGAGATGTCGTGACATCATTATTGGATCGGACACAAGATTAACGGGGGGAAGATCCACGATAACGTAATCGTACGCTCCTCGCAGTTTTTCAATAAGCGCCTTCATTTTATCCGAAACGACAAGCTCGGAAGGGTTCGGGGGAATATCACCCGACAGGAGCACCGACAAATTTTCATGCACCACTTCGGAACGTATCGCGTCTGTATTTTCATCAACCAAAAGGTTTGACAATCCGGGAGACATCGGCATTTCGAGCACACTTGCAATCGAAGGTCGACGCATATCTGCATCGATAAGCACCACCTTATGCCCGGCGGTTGCAAGCGCATACGCAAGATTGAGCGAGGTCGTGCTCTTGCCCTCCTGAGGACAAGGACTCGTTACACCCACGACCTTGCCGCCGACAACGTCTGCCAAGGAAAAGTACAGGTTGGTTCGAAGCAGATTGTACGCTTCGATCGACGCGAAGTCCAGATTCTTACCAAACTTGCGATTTTTTTCTTTAGTTTCAACTTTTTTTCTGTTTAGTTTAAACATCTATCAAATCTCCAACAGAATATTAATGCCGTCATAAAATGTTAATCAGAACGGCGTCACTTCTTTTCTCCGTGACTTTCCTTCGAGGATCGGTAATATCCATAGGACTTGTTTTCCGAATAAGCATCGGGAACGGTTGCAAGAACGGGAATGTCGTCCTTGAACTGAGTCAAAAGCCATTCGTCCGAATCGAACGTATCGTTCATAAGTCCCGTAACAATGACTAATACAGCACCGAGGACCAGACCAATAAGAAATCCAAATGTGGTTTTTCTTCCATAGCCCGCCGAGATAGCACCACCGGGAACAACAGGACTGTCAACGACCGCAACGTCGGCGCTCGTTATGTATTCAGCACGTTCAATAAACACCTTTGAGACCGTATCGGCTACTATTTGAGCCTCCTCGGGATCAATACTCGTAACGATTATACGGAAGATACGAGAGTCTTCAACGACCTCAAATGAAAGCATACCGGAAAGGATCCCTGCACTGTAAGTTCTGTACGGAACTCCCCCGTTCTCCTCAAAGTCGTAATCATTAAGTAATTCCGCCGCTTCCTTTAACGTATCGTTAGCCTTCAAAATATAAGGATAATCGTTGGACTGATACTGTCCCGCAAGGATCTGCTGATATACGGAGCCCACAGAGCTATCACCGTTGATAAGCAACGTAGCGGTAGAGTTATACGTTGGCACCGTTGTATGCTGGGTATATCCCAAAACCGCGACAGCGACAACGACAGCCGAGATGGCGACCACCCACCAACGCTTCAGCAGCATTTTTACTATCTGTAGCGCATCGACCTCATAGAGCTCTTTTTTTTCATTTTTATTTTCGTTCATTTTTAACTCCGAATTAATAAAACTAGCGCAAGAAATATCAAAACACATAACCAGCGCATTTTAACGATACTCCATTTTCATATTATATCATACACAAAATCTTTTGTCAATAGACTTTTTTGTTTTTTACAATAATTATTTATACTGCTTTTTTTGATCAATCCTCAGGCGGGATAAATTTCAAACAAATAAAAAGCCCTTTCCGCATAGGAAAAGGCTTCGTTTTATCATTCAAAGCTATCGGCAAAAGCGGTAGCAAGCGCATCGCAGCGCTCGTTGTAATGGTGACCGTTGTGTCCCTTGACCCAAACGAACGACACCCTGTGTCTCTCAAGAAGCGCGACTAACTGCTCCCAAAGATCGACGTTTAGCACCGCACTCTTGTCGCTCTTTCTCCATTTATTGTTGCGCCAAGAGTCAAGCCACCCCTTCTCGATAGCATTCACCACGTATTGAGAATCGGTCGTAAGTGTGACCTCGCAGGGCTCTTTAAGCGCAGAAAGCGCCGCAATAACGGCAGAAAGCTCCATTCGGTTGTTCGTAGTCATTGCCTCGCCGCCCGAAAGCTCCTTTTCCCTGCCTTCATAAACAAGTACCGCGCCCCATCCGCCGCGTCCGGGATTCCCGCGACAAGCTCCGTCAGTATATATGTAAACGTGTTTCATCAAGCACCTCTAAAAAATGATTTACGTAATCAGTATATCACCTTTCAAGATAAAAATCAAGCCGTATCGTAAAAATTTCTACCATTCGTCAGTAATCGACCAAAATATACCAATTCAATTATTTTTCGCAATTCTATTGACATTTGTTCACAAATGCAATATAATGTTAACATAACTTTGCAACAGAAATCAAAGGAGTCGACAATATGACAACCGAAGTTCAGAATAACATCTCTACAGAGGTAGAGGTCACAAAGGGACCCAAGACCTACGACACTCCCGCATATAAAGTAAGAAAGCGCAGACTCGGTGACCGCCGCGACGGCAGAAAGCTCCGCACACTTGACGGTCTTCACGTCGCAACCCCCTTTGTTATGAAGGACAGAAACGACGCCTGCAACCAGTTTGCCGAGGAGGTAAACATCGACAAGGCAGACGAATTCGTCCGCGAGCAGCTTATGGCAGGCAACGAGGGCTTTTCGCTCCTCCACGTCATCCTCGCCGCATACGTCCGCACGATCTCGCAATATCCCTATCTTAACCGTTTCGTAAGCGGTCAGAGAATCTTCGCACGTCATAAGATCGAGGTCCTTATGGTCGTAAAAAAGGCAATGAATCTTGATTCGCCCGAGACCTCGATAAACGTCATTTTCGATCCTCGCGACACAGTTTTCGATGTGTACGAGAGATTTAACGAGCAGGTCATCAGAGCAACCACCACAAAGAACGAGACCGACGGCATCGCAAACGGCTTCTCCAAGCTCCCCCGCTTTATTTTCAGAGCGGCAGTAAGCATTATCAAGGCGCTCGATTATTTTGGCTGGTGCCCCAAGTCTCTCACAGAAAGCCTTCCCTTCTGGGGCTCGATGATAATCACGAGCATGGGATCTCTCGGCATCAAGCCGATATATCACCACCTCTACAACCTCGGAAATCTTCCCGTGTTTATTTCCTACGGCACGAAGCGTAAGGTCTACGAGCTCGACAAAAACGGCAACGTCACCACCAAAAAGGTAGTTGACCTCAAGGTCGTTACCGACGAGCGCACCTGCGACGGATTCCAGTATGCAACTGCATTCAGAGCCTTCAAAAAATACATGGAAAATCCCGCGACTCTCATCAATCCCCCCGAAACTGTAAAAGAGGACATAGATTAAAAGAAACCCCGACAGATTTCAAACCTGTCGGGGTTTTACTATAGAATTCATAAAGAATCAACCTTGCTTTGTTCAACAATTCTCCATTTCATGGATTCTGCAATAGCGTACGATCGCGTTTTCATTTCCTCCGAAGAAATGAAAATGTCGTCTGACCAAACGACCCAATTCCTCTCGTTGAAAAAAACAGAAGTATCCGTAATTTCCCATTGATTGTCTCTTATCTGCCACTCCAAAAGATTCTCAAATTCGATTTCAACAATAGTATCGCGAAGGCTTGTGACCAATATTTGAAGAATTAATTTTGTTTGCTTTGGATCGAAATAGTACCCATATTCCGTTTTTGATATGCCTCCATTGGCATACTGAACTCCAATCACGTATCCATCGTGCAACCCATTAGTCTTATCAAGGAAGTTGTTTATATCCTCGACAGTCCTTATTGTGTTAAACATTTTTTCTCCTCCTTCACCGAATTTCAATATTTAAACAACGATCAATGCAACCTCACCATAACAACGCCAAACTCGCTGACGTTGAGCAAAAGTCGCTTTTTCATACCCGATATCGGCACCGAATCACAAAGTGTTAGATTCTTCACTCCGTCAAGCATATAAATATCGGCATTGTACAACTCGTCGGAAATATTGTCAAGCCTCAAATCAATAACACCGCAGCCGCCAAACGAAGAGAGCACAACGACACCTTCCCCGCTGTCCGAAACCGCCGCGTCGGCATAAATTCCCGTATGTAAAAAGCCCTCGACCTGCTCACTCTCACAAAGCACCGCGTTTTTCGCTCGATATAGCTCCGAGTAGGCCTTGAACGAGTAAAACGGCTTTTCGGGAGCACCGAATCGGTCGGTCAAAGCACAAAACGGAGACACCGTCGGCTGCGCGTCGTAAAAGCAGGCGGTCTTTATCCCGTCGATCCGCGACAGGCGAAGCAACAAAGCCATAGCAAACGCCGCACCCTTCACCGATCTCTGCGATTCGAAGATCTTTCTACGGATCTCACCTCCGTCGGCAGATCCCGCAAGCGCCCTCTCGAGCGACAAGCCCGACAAAGCATCACCGTCAATATAGCTCCACTTGCCGACAATTATTTCAAGCTCGCCAAATCCCAGCTCGCGCGCAAGCGCAACAAGCTTCTCCGCCTCAACGCCAATAGTCTCAGGATCGGATGCAAAGCAATCGACCGTCACAAAATCGATCGGCGCGCGGTTTTTCCTGCAATATCTCAAAAACGCCTTAGCCGAAGTGCCAAAACCGTCAAAGCTCAGCCCGCCGACCTTGATATTCTCATCATAAAGCTTGATCGAATTCGCAACGTGTCGGTATCTGTCAAATCCGCCGTCTGACCCGCCAAGTCCGCCAAGTTCAAAATATTCAATGCCGTGATAGTATCCGCGTGCCCATCCGTCGTTGTAATGACGGATAATATTCACGCATACCCGCGCCAGCACGTCGGGATCCTCAATATAAGGCAATTTCCTTTCAGGCTCAAGCATATCTCTGCTCTCTCCAAGCCTGAATATTACCTTCGCACCCGACAAAAGTGCCGCCTCAACGTAAGCATCGGTGCATTCAAAGTCGTAGCTGCCTTCATCAGAAGGATCGGCATCAAAATTTCTAAAAATTCTCGAAATATCGACCGCGCGCGCGGACATAGCCGTGTCCGTGCAGTCAAAGCGCACGAACGGAACTCCGATCTCCTTGAAAACACCCGAAATATCCGCCCCATAGGACCTCGGGCCGTTGCACATGGAATGCATCGGCTTCACTTCACCCATAGGTATGGCAAAATCGACTCTCACGGTCGCGTGCTGTGGCTTCGGCAGCTTCTTTTGCGCCGTTTTTTTCGCAACCGCCTCGTCCCTTGCGGGCGCGATATTCTCACCCTCGGAGGCAATCGTCACATCGTCCTTGCCCGACGAAAGTCTTTTCTGTTTTTCTTGTTGTTCCGCTTCAAAAAGAGCAACTCTTTCGCCTGCCGAAAGAGTATTTTTCGGCTTCGGTCTTCTCGGCATCGTGAAGCCTCCTTTCGATAAGATTTAAAAATCAAAAATCAAAACGATCAAAACGCCCAAAGACCGTTCTCAAAGATAACGAACTCGCTTCCGTCCTTTCTGATACCAACGATCGAAAGATCAGCCGTTCCGATCATAAAGTCAACGTGAAGCGCGGAGTCGTTGACGCCCATAGCGTGCATCTCTTCCTTGGTGTACTTCTGATAATCAACGATCGTGTTGGTAAAGCCCTCACCGATCGCAAAGTGACAAGCCGCATTCTCGTCAAACAAGGTCTCGTAGAACATAATTCCACTCTCGCGAATAGGAGAGTTGTAGGGCACGAAAGCACATTCGCCAAGCATAGAAGCACCCTCATCCACGCCGACCATAGTCTTAAGCAGCTCCTCGTTCTTCTCTGCATGCACCTCGACAACGCGGCCGTTCTCGAATCTCATGCTGAAATTATCAATGATCTCGCCTCTCCAGGAAAGCGGCATGGAGGAATAAACGATGCCTTCCGCAACACCCGCCTTAGGAGTGGTAAATATCTCCTCCGTGGGCACGTTGGGATTGAAATATTCGCCGCCAAGCGTGTGCTCGCCGCCGCCAAGGAAGCTACCCTGCTCAATAAGACCGACCTTGAGATCGGTTCCGTTAGCCGACTTGTATCTCAGCTCAACAAGACCCTGCTCGTTAAGGATCTTGCAACGGCGACCAAAGCTCTCGTTGTGCTTGTCCCACTCACCGACTGCGTCGAGCACATTGCCGTCCTTGTCGATAACGCGAGAGGTATAAAGGATCGCATTCCAAAGCTTTTCGATAGCAACCGACTTGCGCTCACCGGGGAAGATCTTTTTCGCCCAAGCCTCGCCGGGAACTGCGGCGATACACCACTTGTATTTGTTGTCCATCTGATCTCTGTAGGGCTTGACCACCTTCTGCTTCGCCATCATCGCCTCGGCAAACTTCTTCTGATTGATACCCTTGAGTCCGTCAGGATCGTCGCTGACAAGATAAAGCATTGCAGGGTTCTTCTCAAGTCTGTACTTAAGCTTCTCCTCCTCAAATGCCTCGACCGTTCCGAGCAGCTTGACGCTCATATTGTTAACGTTGAGCTTTGTCAGGGGCATATAGGACCAATCCACCATAACTCTCGCCGCCTTGGCGCGATAGCACTCCTCAACCACAAGCTTTACGAATTCAGGCTGATCAAGTCCCGCATTGATGATGACCACGTCACCCTTTTTGACCGCGATTCCGCACTTGACAAGCATTTTTGCATACTGTCTCAATATAGTTTTTTTCATAGTAACACCTCGTAATTAACGAAAAATCTAGTCGGCACGACAAGCGCACCACAACTAATTATACCATAAAAACTCATATTTGTCACCTTTTAATAAAAAATTATTGAAAATTTAATATTTGAGTGCTATACTGAAAATAATCAATAAAAAAGAGGCGTTAGCGTGAAAGCTGCTTCCACCTGCTAGTGTTATATCGCAGGGTATATAACTCAAGGCGTAGAAGGATAGCTTACGGTACCGCCTGTGCGGTAACACGCGTGAATTTTGCCCTCCCGGCAAAATTCATCGATTATATTTGTCCCGCCGCAATGGCGGCGGAATGGAGGTTTTATGCTATATCATATCGGTTTAACGAGAATGCTCGCAGGCGCGCAAATGAGCCTGCCCCTCGAAAAAAGGTCAAAGCCGTTCACTCTCGACATTCTGATCTTTCTTCTCGTGTCGCTTATCGCACAGATTCCGCAAAGCATCGTTTCGTTCTTATATACAATGATCGCTATGATGTCCGACCCCGCGTACTACGATCTCGTTATGGCAGAAGCCTTCGATCCCAACGCGATAACAGAATACGCGATCAACTTTATGAACAATCTACCACCGTTGTACTACGTCTTTATCCTCGCATCAACGGTGTTTATGATCGTTGCTGCCCTGCTCTACTGTAAGCTTTTCGAAAAGAGAAAAGCATACACACTCGGCTTTACCGCACGAGGATGCGTACCTGAATACCTGATGGGCATCGCTATCGGCGCAGTTATGATCACACTTCCTCTCATAGCTTGTATCGCCACGGGCAGCGTTACCTTGACCCTGACCGAAAATCCGGACTATCTTACGATAGGGCTTTTCTTCCTTGCCTTTTTGATACAAGGAATGGCAGAGGAAGCGCTCTTCCGCGGATATCTGATGACCTCCCTTGCTCGAAAATTGAAGACCTGGCCTGCGATCCTCATAAGCGCCACCTTCTTTGCAGCATTCCACCTCGGCAATGCCAGCTTCAGTTTTATCGCGTTTATTAACATCTTCCTTTTCGGAGTGTTCGCAGGCGTGTTTATGCTCAAACGCGGCAGTATCTGGGCAGTCGGTGCTATCCATGCCGCATGGAACTTCTGTCAGGGCAACGTCTTTGGATTTAACGTCAGCGGAATCGTCAAATTCGACTCTGTATTCACAAGCACACAATCAAACGTCGGTGCAATTCTCCACGGCGGCGCCTTCGGTCTTGAAGGCGGCCTTGGCGTCACGATCCTGCTTCTCATCGCTCTCCTCGGAGCTCTGCTGATGCCCACCAAAAAGAGCGAATATATTGAGGAATCCCAAGACGACACCTTTGAACCCGAAAATATCTAAAAGCATACAGTAAAACAACCCTCCGCGTGGATGCCGCCTATGCTTTTCTTATCGAAAGATCAGATCAAAGTGATCAAACTTATCTAGCAGTACCGTTCTGAAGAGAGTTCTCGTAGGACTCGATCATCTTTTTAACCATCTGACCGCCGATGGAACCTGCCTGACGAGCAGTAAGGTCACCGTTGTAACCCTGGTTAAGATTTACGCCTACTTCGCTTGCTGCCTGCATCTTGAACTGTTCAAGAGCCTTCTTAGCATTCTTGTTTGCCATATTAATTCTCCATTCCGCCTTCACCGAGAAGGCGATCTTTACACATAATAAAATCTATATTGAATCGAGCTGCACCGCAAGCCCTGCGATAACCGATGGTGACTTGCGGCGCAAAATTTTCATTATCCTGCGTCAGACCAAATCATCTCGTGAGATCGACCTGCTTTGCATCTCTGATGTTATTATGTCGCGCATAAATTCAAAAAATGTATGGCAAAATGAGGATAATTTGTTTTTTAAAATCAATCGATTTCAAGATCGCCGCTTTCTCAAATTCAAATCTCCGCATTTACCACATTATACCAAAACCCCTTTTAGTACAAGGCAATAAGCCTTCTCTACCGGCAGTAGAATCTCGATTTTACCCGCGGTAGAGTCGCGATATTCCAACCGTAGACCCTCCTTGCCTATCAGTTCCTTGACTCCACCGTCAAAACGGGATATTATAATATACAGAAAGCGCGGCGCCGACATCGGCAGCCGCATTGCTGCGTTTTATGGACTTCACGTATTAACGATAAATTCGATTTAGGAAAGGATCAACGATTATGAACGACAAGAAGAAAACTAAAGAGCTGATTCCGATATTTTTCGCAACAGACGATAATTACGTCCCCTTTTTGTGCGTAGCCCTCAATTCGCTTATCGCGAACAGCTCGCCAAAATATGACTATAAAATTCACGTCCTTATCGACACTTTGAGTGATGAAAACAAAAAGATCCTCTGCGATATGCAGACCGAGAATGTCAGAGTCGACTTTTACAGCGTTGCTGATAAGCTTCGCGGCATCTGTGAGAGACTCCACATGCGCGACTACTACACCAAAGCGACCTACTATCGCTTCTTCGTGCCCGAGATGTTCCCCGAGTACGACCGCGGAGTTTATCTGGACTGCGACATAGTCATTACCGACGACATTGCCAAGCTCTATCACGCGCCTCTCGGTAAAAATCTCGTAGCGGCAGTGCCCGACGAGGTCATAACCGACATTGAAGTATTTGCACAATACTCCGAAAAAGTACTCCGCATACCGAGAAACGAGTATTTCAACGCTGGAATCCTCACACTCAACCTCGCCGAAATGAGAAACGTAAAAATCGAGGAGCAGTTTGCAAGCCTTCTCGGCAAAAGAACCTATCGCGTCGCGCAGGATCAGGACTATCTCAACGTGATCTGCTACCGCAAGACCACCCTGCTCGCGACCAAGTGGAACAAGACTCCCATGCCCGACTCAAACCGCCGTATCATTCCCAAAATCGCCCACTATAAGATAAACTTTAAGCCTTGGAGATACGACAACATTCCATACGCCGAGCTTTTCTGGAAGTATGCCGAAAGCACCCACTTCTTCGCCGATCTCCTTGATCAGAAGGCAACCTATACCCCCGAGGAAAAGCTGCGTGACCAGATGCAGTACGAGGGCCTTGTAAACCTCGCGATCTCGGAGGTCGAATCACTCGGAGAAACCACACTTCCAACCGAAAATCTGATCTTTGCCGAGGTGTAAGATGCCAATATCACCCGAAGCGCAACAAAGGCTCGACCGAATAGCTGAATACGAGAAAAAGGGCTATTTCGACCGAGACATAAACGACGATCCCCCCACCCGACCGCTGAAGCCGGGCGAAGTCGATTACACCTGCAAAAAATTGTCGACCAAGATCGCCACAAAGATCGCAAACAAGATCGGACAAAATCACTTTGAAAAAATGATGAAAAAGGGCGACGTCGTGCTCAAGGAAATACGCGGACAAGAAAATCTTGCAAGCGTCAAAGACCGCGGAGCGCTCGTCACCTGCAATCATTTCAGCGTTTTCGACAACTACGCAGTCTATAAAGCACTCAAAAAAGCACTTGGCAAACGAGACCTTTATAAGATAATCCGCGAGGGCAATTACACCTCGTTTCCGGGGCTGTACGGCTATCTTTTCCGCCATTGTAACACCCTGCCCCTTTCCTCCTCGCTCACGTGTATGAAGGAGCTTTTTGCGGCGCTTCATACCCTTTTTGAACGCGGTGAAAAGGTGCTGATCTATCCCGAGCAGGGTATGTGGCACGACTATAAAAAGCCCCGCCCATTAAAGCTCGGCAGCTTCAGACTTGCAGTAAAAGAAAAAGTCCCCGTCCTGCCGATCTTCATTACGCTCGAGGATACCGAAAAAACAGATGCAGAGGGGCTCCCTGTACAAGCCTACACGGTCCATATACTTCCACCCATCTTTCCCGATGAGAATCTGACCGTGCGCGAGGACACCGAGCGAATCTGCCGCGAAAATTACCGCTTGTGGAAGGAAACCTACGAAAGCTTTTACGGCAAAAAGCTTGAATACACCACCGAGGTTGAATTTGACGTATGTACTACCTGATAGCAATTTTCATATCAATAA
>JAZSGD010000249.1:0-8407 GCA_045532555.1 Eubacteriales bacterium
CTACAAGCTTCTTGATGCAATAGGCATGGTCGGTGACGACCTCATAGCCGCATCCAATAAAAGAGCAATCAACCCCTGGCGCAAGAGAATTATTATCATCGCGGCGGTGCTGCTTCTCGCGATACCGCTCGCCATACCCGCCGCAATGTATTTCGCAGATAACGAGCTTCCCGGTGCCCCCACCGAAGCTCCGACACACTCTTTCCTCGAGCCGCCTACGGAAAAGCCGACGGAAGGCATCATACAGGTCCCAACTGAAGCCCCGACGTCAGCTCCCACATTATCTCCTACCGAGCGTCCCACGGAGATACCCACGGAGATACCCACAGAGATACCCACCGAGCCGCCCACAGAAAATCCCACGGAGCTGCCTACGGATCCCCCGACAGAATTGCCCACTGATGCTCCAATAGAGCTCCCAACAGAGACGCCCACGGATGAGCCGTTGGAAATACCAACGGAAGAGCCTACAGAAACACCTACGGAAGAACCTACAGAAACACCTACAGAAAATTCCTCGGAAGAACCTACAGAAAATTCCTCGGAAGAACCTACGGAGGATCCCACAGAAAATCCCACAGAGGATCAAACCTCCAATTGAAATTCATCAAAAAAGTCTCGGCTTACGCCGAGACTTTTTCAGTTTATTCAAGCCAGCCCTCAAGGGTCTTGCCCGATTCGTGGATTTTGGTTGCTGCGTCAATGCCTACGAAGCGATAGTGCCATGATTCGTATGAGTAGCCCGTTTGTGCTTCCCCTCCGTCGGGATAACGGAGAATAAAGCCAAATTTGTGGGCGTTTTCCTTCAGCCATTCAAAAGCCTCCGTCTCGGCAAAGCCGATATCGTTGGTCTTTTCGGTCTCCGAGCCGTAGTTTACAAGCTCGCTCATGCCGGGAGCGACGAAAAAGTCAACGCAAAGCCCCGACTGGTGCTCGCTCTCGCCGGGATATGCGGAATACTGTCGAACCTTCTCCTCGCGCTCTGCCTCGGTGAGGGTCTTGTCCTTTTGCCATTCGGCGTACATATAATTGTCGAAAAGCTTTTTCTGGTACGCGTAGTCGCGGTAGCCGCTCGTGATATAGACGTTGTCTATGCCCTGTGCGCGCATTTCGTTTATCATAGCGATTGCCGCCTGCGCGGTCGCGCTCTCAAGCTGAACGCCTTTTTCGTAGAGTGTGTATGCCTTGTCAACGTCAATTACGCTTTCGGGAGCGTACGTCTCGCCAAGCGGGTTTTTCTTGTTGACGAGCAGCAGATATTTTTCATTTGTGGTGTTAAGTATGTCCTTGACCGAAGATATGTCGCTCATATACGTAAAGTCCTCTGTGGTGTAGGTTTTCGGGGGTGTGACGTCGCAACCGCGAATAATAAAGCCCAGCGCAAACGCAAAAGCGATCGCCAGAACGAAAACGGTTGCGGATATAATAAAAGGTTTTTTGGCAATGTTCAGTTCTTTCATGTGTTATCCTCTTTTTCAGGGCTTTTTCTTGGTTTCGATCATAAAGAAATAGGGGGAGGTCTCGGAGTTGACTATCTTGACCTTGGTGGCGCAGACCTTGAAACGACTGATCGAGGACAAAAGCTCCTCAATAAGCTTGCCCTCGGCATCTCCCTCGGGATGTCCCGGATAGACCGCGATGTTAAGAATTCCGTCGCGGTCGAGAAGTTCTATCGCCGCCTCAATCGCGGGGATCGTAGTCTCGCGCATAGTGGTTATGCTCTTATCCCCGCCCGGAAGCCATCCGAGATTGAACATTCCCGCCTTTATCGGCTCCTTGACGTAATTCTTTACGTTATGGTGCGAGTCACAGATGAGCGTATAATTTTCGGGGCAGCCCGCCGCTTTGAGATTCTTTGCGGTGGAATCAACTGCCGATTGTTGAATATCAAAGGCGTAGACGTGTCCCTTCTCTCCGACTGTCTTGGACAAGAATTCTGTGTCGTGACCGTTGCCCATCGTGAAATCCACACAGACGTCGCCTTCCTTTAAGTGTGTTAAAATAAACTGCTTATGCAGGTCGAGTAGATCTATCATTATTATTTACCATGTCCTTGCTTATGTATGTCCGAGCGCAAAAATTTCATAGAGCGCTCAACCGAATCCTTGGAGTTATACCAGGGCTCCTCGTCGTATCTGTAGTCAAACTTTTTGCAGAACCAGCTGACGTCGTCCTTCAGCTCCTCGAGATATCTTTCTTCTATCTCTTCAACCTGTTTTGCAAAATCCTGCATTCTCTTTTTGGGGAGACGATGCTGAGCATACTGCAAGAACATTTTATAATGAGGCAGACAGAAATAGGGCTGTGCCTGAAGCTTTGCGGGGAAATTTTCGTCGGTATTCCAAAGCAGAACAGCAGTCTCTACCATGTGCTCAAAATTGAAGGCTATTCTTTCGCAAACGTAGCAGGATTGCTCGAGCTCCGCGATTCTCTTGATCGGCTTATTTCCCATCCCGCCGCCAAGTCCGCCATCCTTAAGCTCCTTTTTAAGCTGGTCAAGGTGACTTTCAAGCGTGAGCGCCATACCAAGTCGGTTTTTGCGGACGAACATCATATCGTAGTGCGTGCGACAAAAGCCTGTTTTGTTGGTCTTTATGCGCACGTCGGGCTCCATCATTGATGCGCCGAGGATGAGGTCAAGCTCGTTGTTTTCAAGCTTGTTATAAAGTGCGCAGAACGGACAGCCGCAGCTTTTATCTGCCGCAGACGCTTCAACCGCTTCGTTGTCGGGTATGGTATAGATCTGTTCCATATTGAGAGCCTTTCAGAATTCTTCAGATATATAAAATTAGTTACAAAATCTTATTGAAATATTTTGTCGATACTGATATAATAGACGTATAGATTATTTTAACACATTTTTTGTTTTTTTTCAAGTACAATTTATTAATACGGAGTTTATTTTTATGGTTAACACGGCGTCTACGGTCTCTGCGCACAAGGAAAATGGAATAAATGTTGTGAAGCTTTGCGGCATTGAGCTTTTCGACGTCAGAAAGGTCTTTGATTGCGGTCAGTGCTTTCGCTTTGACGAGGTTTTGGGCTCCCGACACGAGGTCGAATTTGCGGGCGTTGCCCTTGGAAAATATATTTCAATAGCGCAGGACGGCAACACGATCTACATATACAACGCGACGGCTGAGGAATACGAGTCTGTTTGGGAGAGATTTTTAGGTCTTGACCGTGATTATGGCGATATAAACGACAACATTCTCGCGCTTTCGGATAATCCTGCACTTGCTGACGCGGTTGACAGGGCATCAGGGATAAGAATTCTACATCAGGACGCCTGGGAGGCGATCTGCTCCTTTATAATTTCGCAAAATAACAACATTCCGAGGATAAAAAAGCTTGTGGCTGCAATCTGTCACGAATGCGGCGAGAGAGTTGATCTTTCGGGTATGGACGAGCATATTGCCGACGCGCACAAGGTGCACGAGGGCAACTTTTATTCGTTTCCTACCCCGAAAAGCCTTATTGAGCTCGGCATACCCGGACTTGCGGCGCTTAAGACAGGATTTCGCGCCAAATATATTTTCGATGCGGCGCAAAAGATATGCTCCGGAGAGATCGATCCTGATCTGATAGAAGAGATGAGCACTACCGATGCGGTGAATTATTTGTGCTCGGTCAAGGGAATCGGACCGAAGGTGGCGAGCTGTGCTCTGCTCTTTGGATTTGCCAAGCTCGACGCTTTTCCGATCGACGTCTGGATCAAAAAGGTGATCGCGAAATATTTTGACTCGGATTTTGAGCCCGAAAGCCTTGGACAATATGCCGGCATCGCTCAACAGTATCTTTTCTATTATGAGAGATATCTACAGTCGCAGGAGGGCTGATATATATGAATATCGAAGAAAAAATCGAATATTTACGTCGCGCTCTTCCCGCATTTGACAAAAAGGTGATGTACGACGTGGACAATCGCGGAAACGATTTCTGCGAGATCATATATCCAAACGAAAAGCAACCGACAATGCCCATTGCCGTGAGCGTGAGCGATGCAGGTTGTCTTATATCCGTTGGGCAGATAGCCGACGTGGTGGGGTCTTCTCCCATAACGGTCGACCAGGCGATAAGCGCGATAAACGACATAATCTCGGACAGGATTGTATTCGTGCTCGGATTTGCCGACGGAGACGACATTGGCTTCGGTGCTCCCTTCTACACTCAAATATTCCCGATAACTGACGACGTGGACGACATGAGCGAGGAACTCGGTAGATTTATCAAAAAGATAGAAACGCCCTTGACCAAATGGAAAAGAAGATTTACAGCTTTGAAGGGACGATTCGTAATAACCAACTTCTCGGGAAGCGAGCACAGGGTTATTATCAGATAAGAATTAAAACGGATTTTGAAAGGCATAAAAATGGCAAACTCCTCTATTGCCGGCGCAAAGGGCACGAGGGATATGACGAAGGGCGGTATTTACTCAAATATCATCGCCTTCGCTCTCCCCATCATGCTAAGCCAGGTTTTTCAACAATTATATAACACCGCAGACTCACTTATAGTCGGTCATTATCTCGGAACTGACGCTCTGGCGGCGGTCAGCTCCTCGGGTACTCTGATCTTTCTTTTAGTCAGCTTTTTCAACGGTACCGCTATGGGCGCGGGAATCGTAATATCCCGCTATTTCGGAGCAAATAACCCCGACAACGTTTCAAGGGCTATACATACCAATATAGTTTTCGGTCTGCTCAGCGGTATCTTCCTTACTGTTATCGGCGTGCTCTTCACTCCCACGTTTCTCGTGTGGATGAGGACCGACCCCGACGTGCTCCCCGAGGCGATCGAATATTTCAGATGGTATTTCTTCGGGTCGGTTGGTCTTGTAATGTACAATATCTGCCGCGGTATTATGAATGCGGTAGGTGACAGCAAGCGTCCGCTATACTATCTCATTTTCTCGTCGGTGCTCAATATAATTCTTGACGTGCTTTTCGTTGGAGTTTTTGAGTGGGGCGTATGGTCGGCGGCATTTGCTACGGTCATTTCCCAGCTTGCAAGCGTTGTGCTTTGTATGATCTACCTTCTCAAAAAGGGTAATATCTTTACTGTAGAGATCAGAAAGCTTCGCATACACGGAGATATGTTCAAGGAAATACTGACTTACGGTCTTCCGTCGGGTGTGCAGAATTCCGTGATCGCATTTGCCAATGTTATCGTGCAGACTCAGATCAACGGATTTGGAAAATTCGCCACCGCGGCATACGGAACGCACGCCAAGATCGAGGGCTTTGCATTTCTTCCGATGATGAGCTTCAATATGGCGACTACTACTTTTATCAGTCAAAATCTTGGAGCGAAGCAGTACGACAGAGCCAAGAAGGGCGCGAGATTCGGAATCATATCCGCGGTTTTGCTTGCAGAGCTGATCGGTATTCTGATCTACATTTTTGCACCGCAGCTCGTCGGTATGTTTGACGATAACGCAGAGGTCATACGGCTTGGAGTTCAGCAGGCGCGAACCGCCGCACTATTCTATTTCCTGCTTGCCTTTTCTCACGCGGTCGCCGCGGTCTGTCGCGGTGCGGGCAAGGCATTCGTGCCCATGTTCGTAATGCTTTCGATCTGGTGCGGAGTGCGTATTGCTTATATCGCTTTGGTAACTCATTTGTTTAACGATATCGGCCTTATTTATTGGGCGTATCCTTTAACTTGGGGAATAAGCTCGGTCATTTACCTGTTCTATTATCTGTTCTCGGATTGGATACATGGGTTTGATCATAAGCAGGATCTAAGGTCGATATTTAAAAGGAAGAGGATTTCACCGTAAACAGAAACCTCGCTACCGTAGTAGCGAGGTTTTTGTTTATTATACATTCCTTGGAAGTCCTGTTTTTAAATCGCCCAAATGTATCATATCGCTGAGCTTTATAGCCGTGAACTTGCCGTCCTCGTAGTCAAAGATATTGAACGAGGCATTACCTACCCAGTTTATTTTTGACATTTGCTCGGTGGGAAGTCCTGCGGCAGCGGTACAGACCGCGCGGATCGGGGTCGCGTGTGTAGTTATGCAGATAGTCTTGCCATCATTTTTCTTTGCAATGTCGCAGAGCGCTGACAATATGCGAGCTGACAGCTGCTTGACGCTCTCGCCGCCCGTGCATACTGCGTTTCCAATGTCGTTGCGCCAGGTCGAATATTCCTCGGGATATTCTTCGCAAAGCTCATCAAAAAGCTTGCCCTCCCACTCGCCCGCACTGATCTCGCGTAATTCGGGGCATTTGATTATTTCGATACCAAGCGTCTCGGATATCGGCACCGCCGTATCGTATGCGCGCTTAAGGTCGCTTGAATATATCGCGTCTATTTTTTCATTTTTCAACGCTTCGGCACAGAGATTTGCCTGTTTTTTGCCCGTTTCGGTCAGATCTACGTCGAAATTTCCTGCAAACCGACGCATATCATTTGCCACGCTGAAGCCGTGGCGTATCATTATAAATCTTGTTTTCATTATGCACCTTGTCTTTATTATTACAAGTCTATTTTACTATAAAAAAGCGTTTTCGTCAAGTATGATCTGCAATTTGTCAGATAAAAGGCGCCGCAGAGCTCACGGAGAGCTTTGCGGCGCTGTTTTCGCTGGCACATCTTTGCGGTGGGTCTTCTCTGATCGCTCTTTTGCTTGGTATCTTTGAAATTCGAGCTCGTTTATCGTTTCTACGGCTTTCTTTCCTCCGTCTGCCGCAATTGGCAAGCCGCCCGGCATCTGTTGCCATTGAGTAGCTAAAATTACGTTGTCAAGCCCTTTTATTCGGTTACTTTTTCGAGTGGGCAGGGTTCCTTTTGGCAGGGCAAAGCTCATAAACGAGCCGATCTCTGAATCAACGTATCTTTGATAGGTTGCCGGAGTCCAGACGTCGATGCAGGTCAGCTTATCCTTCAGGTGCGGAAGCTTGGCTTCGATCAAGCCCTTCAACGTTGTGGCAAGCTCTTGCTTTTCTGCCTCATAGGTGTGTTTATCACTTCGCATATTGATAAATTCGCGTGATGCTTTTTCGTCACAAAAACAAAGCGTTTGCAAGATCTGCTTGCCCTCCGGAGCAAAGCTTTTTTCGTGAGAAAACTCACGGAGCGCAAAGGATTCGGTGCGCAAAAGCGAGTGATATTTGGGTGGGATCTCGATCATCAGGTCGCCCGAAAAACCTAATTCGGTAGCATCGCACGAAAAAGCGCACTGATAGCTTGAAAAACGGTGCAATTTTGGGTCACGGTAGAGCTTTTTGAGCTGGTTGGGCATTGGAACGTCTAAAAGTTTATTGAACATTACGGCGGGGTCAGCGGTCAATACGACATAATCGGAGGTTATTTTTTCGCCGTTTGAAAGGTTGATGGCAAGGGCTTTGTTTTTTTCGCGCTCGATGCCAACTGCCTCGTTTTTCAAAAGCATCTCGCCGCCGAGGCTTGTGAAGCGGTCGGTCATTCTGTTAGCCATAGCCAACGAGCCGCCTTTTGGCAAGCCGCCGTTTTCTCCGCAAAAATGTGCCCAGATCGCGATCAGGGCGAGGGAGGAGAATTCATCACTTAAAAAGGAGCAAATGAATTGTCTTAGCAACGGACTTTTGAACCTTTGCGCAAGGTCTTTTGCCGAGAGATTATAATATTTGAGCAAGGTCGGTGCGCTGATAGCGATTTGTGATTTGCTGTATTTTTCATTGTGCGCTTTTCCAGCGATTCCCACTATCCCTTGAAGCGTTTCGACTGCTTTGACAAGAGACATAATCTCTTTTTTGTCATCGGGAGAGATTTTCAGCATATCGTTTTTGGTTTGTTCGAGGTCGACTTTTAGGGAAATCGAAGTACCGTTTTTCTCGCAAGTGTATAGCGTTGGCGGTTGGTATACGTCCACATTCCCGAGTGCGCCGAGGGTCTCCCACATTCTGTAGCCGTCGGATGCAGGATTCGTGCCCGTGAGCCAATGTATGCAGTTATCGATATGATATTTGCCGCGCTGCCAGCCCGTAAGGTTACCTCCAGCGACATTATGTCGCTCGATAATTGTTGCGGTATGCCCGCTTAACTGCGCGTAGATACCTGCGGAAAGTCCCGAAACGCCGCCGCCAACGATCGCTATTTTTGCCATATTTTATCCTCTTTTCTGCTTTCTTTCAATTTAATTGTTGACACAGTTTTTGCTTTTAAACCAAGAGAAAACACAAAAGCTCCCGTGTTATTAAAACACGGAAGCTTTGTTATCAAAAAAGGCTTATAAAAACAAAAAACACGGCTATTGCCGCGCATTTTGCATATTAACTCACAATCGTCAAGGTAAAAGGAATGAGTTATGAGAAACCGAAACTCAAACAACCTTAAACTCACCCGTGTTGCAGTAGCGTTGACATGTGTCATGCAACAAAGGAGGTTCAAGCCCTCGGTCTATTAGTATCGGTCAGCTGAA
>JAZSGD010000223.1:0-14145 GCA_045532555.1 Eubacteriales bacterium
TGGCAAGATAATAGCGATCGACGGCGGTCACCGCGAGGACGCAAGATATTTCGTCGACTATCTCAAAAAGCTGACGGGAGAGAAAAGACCGCGAGTTGACGCTTGGTTTCTCACCCACTCGCACAAGGATCACGTCAGCGCATTCTTCGAGGTCGTGCAAAATATGAGCGACGAGGTCGAGATAGGTAAGGTCTATTACAATTTCCCGTCGGTGCAGTTTCTGTTGAGAGGACACGATCGCAACGCGGCAAAGACCGCAGAGGAGTTTTACAGCCTTTTGCCGCTTTTCGCAAACAAAGCTTGTATAGTCTCGGGCGGCGACACGTACGAGATCGGCGAAGCGAAAATAGAGATACTGTACACCACCGACTTTGAGATCACTTCAAACGTCACCAACAACTCGTCAACCGTCTTCAAAATGACGCTTGGCGGCAAGACCGCGCTTTTCCTCGCCGATTGCGGCGCGGAGGCGGGCAACAAGATACTCGCGAAATATGCAGGCACCGATATGCTTGACTGCGATATCTGTCAGATGGCGCACCACGGTCAGCAGGGAGTTACAAAAGAATTTTACGAGGCAGTGCGCCCCGAGATATGCCTTTGGTGCACACCGAAATGGCTCTGGGAAAACGATGCGGGTAAAGGCTTCAATACCCACGTTTTCAAGACCGTCGAGGTCCGCGAATGGATGGAAGAGCTCGGTGTAAAAAAGAATTATATTGATATGGATGGAACGCAAGTATGTCCGCTTTGAACGAAAAAAAAATAAAGATAATTGCAGTCACTGGACCTACCGCGTCGGGCAAGACCGCACTTGCGATCGAGCTTGCCAAGCGCCTTGACGGCGAGATAATCTCCTGCGACTCTATGCAGATATATCGAGGAATGGATATCGGCACGGCAAAGCCCACGAAGGCAGAGCTTGCCGAGGTGCCTCACCATCTGATCGACGTTTTACCACCCGACGTGCCCTATTCCTGCTCGGATTATGTCAAGGATGCGGAGAGGGCGGTTGAGGACATAATTTCTCGAGGAAAGCTGCCGATCTTTTGCGGAGGCACGGGACTTTACCTTGACAGATTTTTGCGCGGAGGCAACGACGACGGCGCGGCTTGCGACGATAACCTTCGTGAAGAATTAAAACGATTTGTCGACGAAAACGGCGCCGATGCCCTCTACGATCGACTTGTAGAGCTCGATCCCGAAGCCGCGGCGACGATACATAAAAACAACGTCAAAAGAGTTATGCGCGCCGTTGAGATCTGCCTTGTAACAGGCCAGAAAAAGAGCGAGATAGATAAGAAAAACTCCGAAATAGTCGATAAATACGACCACAAGGTGATAACGCTCGCATTCCAAAACCGAGATCTGCTTTACGAGAGGATAGAGCGCAGAGTCGATCTGATGATCGAGCAGGGCTTGCTCGACGAAACGAAACAACTTATGGACGAAGGCGTTTTCGAGCGATCGCAGACCGCCGCACAGGCGATCGGATATAAGGAATTGCTCCCATATCTGCGCGGCGAGGATAGCCTTAAAAATTGTATCGAGGAGCTAAAAAAAGCGACTCGCCGCTATGCGAAAAGACAGACCACATGGTTCTCGGGCAAGGACTACGCGCATAAGGTCTACGTCGACGACGGAAATAGTTTAAAAACATTTGAAGATATTGTAAATATTTCGATAAAACTCTTTTAATAAAGATAGTTTTATGTTATAATCAATATATATGTTCAAAAATGCGGCAAGGTAAAGAGGGAAAAGAAAAGTGAGAAGGGAAAAAGGAGCAAGGGTATATAAGCAATCCGTTGTAAACGTTGTGATACTTTTGGTCATTTTTGCCCTGTTTGCATATTTTGCAGTGCAGTTCGCGCAGAACTTTTCTACCTCGGTATCGACTCAACGCGCGCAAAAGGTCACAGATACGGAATTCGTTTATCTGGACGGCTACGTTTTCAGAAACGAGTCGGTCATATCAATGGCTGTCGCGGGTGTCTGCGATTATCTCGTCGAAGACGGAGAGCGAGTAGGAGTGCACCAGACTTACGCTGAGTTTTACTCTATGAAAGGTCAGTCGCGCGATAAAATTTCCGAGACCCAATCCAAGATCAACGATCTTTCGGGTCGCATTGACAGATTAAACTCGGGTGCGTCGGTGAGTGGTACCGTGTCGGGAATGGCTCACGTCAATCAGACCCTGTCGACCTCTTATTATTCTTACGTAGATTCTGTTCTCAAGGGAGATTTTATGTCGGCAGATAGCCACGGCGAGCTTGTGCTTGGAGCGCTTGTCAACTATTCCGTAATAACGGGAAAAGATGGTGTCGCCGAAAGTATAACGTCAACGCTTAAAAAGGAAAAGCAGGATCTGCTCAACAGTATTGGCGCCTCGGGCGACCCCCTTGTCAGCGAAGAGGGATTCTATTTCTTCCAAAACACCGACGGATATGAGCATGTTTTCAATACGGCAGCCCTGGACGGTCTGACTCCCGAAGGACTCAAAGAGCTTGCTAAAGCAAAAGCCGAAATCCACGGTGCAGAGGTGATAGGCAGATCGGTGCATAGCACCAAGTGGTGCATTGCCTTGCCTGCCGACGAGGCGACCTGCTTGTTGTTCTCGCTTGGATTCAACTACGAGATCACCTTTTCGGGCGAGGGCAATAAGACCATACCAATGAATCTTGAGAATATATGCATAGATGAGCACGGTGACGGATATCTGCTTTTCTCAAGCAGAGATTTGTCCGCAGCGGGAAACTTTGATCGCGACCAGAGCGTCAAGATCAAGATGGGAACCGTTTCGGGATATAAGGTGCCGTCGGGAGCGCTTACTACTGTAAACGGAGAAAGAGGAGTTTATATTCTTGTCGGAAACGTGGTCAATTTCAGGAGAGTGACGGTAATAGGAGAGGGACATGGATATTACGTTGTCGCCACCTATGAGGATGCTCAATCGGAGGGAAGCGTCAGCACCACCCCCTATTTGAATATAAACGACCTGATAATCACGTCAGGAAACGACCTGTATGACGGAAAGTTGATTGATTAAAATGGATTCGGAAGTTAACTATTCATATCTTGACGAAAACGTTGGGAAAATAAAAAAGAAAATATTGGCAGCGGCAAAAAGATCCGAAAGGCAAGAGGGCGACATTGTTCTTATGTCTGCGGTAAAAAGTGCTACTGTCGAGGAAATAAACTATATACACCGTTCACTTGGGATCAACGATATCGGTGAAAACCGCGTTCAGCAGCTGCTTGAGCGTTGGGATAAGCTCGACAAGGAAGACTTGGGAGTTCATTTCATCGGATCTCTGCAGACCAATAAGGTCAAGTATATAATCGATAAGGTGTATATGATACACTCGCTCGACTCCGAAAGACTCGCCGCCGAGATAGATAAGCAAGCAAAAAAACACGGTATAGTGGCAAACGTGCTTGTAGAGATAAATTCGGGCAGCGAGGAAAACAAAGGCGGAATCGCATACGAGGACATCGAGAGCTTTTGCTTAAGCCTTGCAAGGTTTGAAAACATCAAGCTTTGCGGATTTATGACCATGGCACCCAAGTGCGAAAATAAAGCGGATTATTATCCGTATTTCCGCAAAACGAAGGAAGTCGCAGAGCACGTTTGGCACAACATCCTCGGACGTAATGACAAGCCGATAATTTCGATGGGAATGTCGGAAAGCTACGAGGAAGCGATAGAAAGCGGCGCAACGATGGTCCGCGTCGGCAGAAGTATGTTCGCTAAATAAGAGAAAAATAAATTCTAAATACATCGGCTAACGCCTCAAAAAGAAAGGGAAAATTATGGAAAAACCTTGGTGGATGAAAAAGAAAAATGAACCCGCAACCGACTACGACGAAGATTACGACAGCATGTATTACGGAAAGACCGATCCTGACGAGAAATCAGATGAGATCGAGCCTGATGCGGATCAGACCGTTGGAGAAGAAGACGGCGATATTTCCGAGGTAAGAGTAGCTTGGTCCGAGGAGGATGCTCAGGCGGTTGCCGCCGTAGAGCCTCTTCGCAAAAAGACCTTTACACCCAAAACTTGCCAGGACAGCCGCGCAATAGTTGAAGCATACAGAGACGGCAAAGTAGTCGTTATCTGCGTAGAAGAGCTCAACAAGGAAAACTTCCTTCGTCTGTTCGACTACGTAATGGGCGCAGTTCACGCGCTTGAGGGTGAGCTTAGCCGAATCGACAGAGACACCGTGGTTCTTTTGCCCTATGGTACGGAAGAAGATATTAACATAGAGGAGCTCGAGGAAGATACTGTCGAGGAAGAGCCCGCAGATAACGAGTAATCTTCTGAAAAGCTCGCAAAGAGCTTAAAATACGCTAAGAACCTCGAGAGAATGGAGATAGATACGTTGTTGCCTGAGCCTTTATACGTTTTGGTCAGTTTCGTTGTAATTTTTCTTGAAGTTATCTCTTTTGCGATGACTATAAGAGCGATACTGAGCTGGATATTTGAGCCCGAGGGAAAGTTTTTTCACTTCCTTTTCGTGCTTACCGAGCCGGCGATCATGCCGTTGCGTAAATTATTTTACAAAATGAACTGGTTTCAAGGGATACCCGTCGATGTGTCGTATGGGTGCACGTATATTGTTATCTTTATCCTGCAGATGATCTTGAACTCGTTTTTGTAAGCCATGAAATTAAATATTACAGATGCGCAGAAGCTTCTCGCGTCGAGAGCCGAAGATTATTTAAGAATGGCAGAGCGCGGGGAGCTTGTGTGCGGAAATTTTCTGACTCCCTCGGAGGCGGCGTATGTTGCCGTTCGTATGAAGGAGCTTGGAGCGCAGGACAGATTTTTTCTGTTCGGAGGATATAAAGAATCCGAACGAAAGCGGCTCTTTGTATTGCCCTCGTTTCTGTCGGATATCGACGGGGAAGCCGAGGAGAAGGCGAGAGCTTATTTCGCCGATGATGTTGCAGCTTCAGTAAAAGCTGTGAAGATACAGGGTAGCGGATATCGCGCGCTTTCTCACAGAGATTATCTCGGCTCGCTTTTGGCGTTAGGAATAGAGCGCAGCGCGCTTGGTGATATTGCTGTTTTGGACGATCACGGCGCTGTCGTTTTCTGTACCGATAAAATTTTTGATTTTCTGATCGAAAACATAGACCGAATAGCCTCGGACAAAGTCACGGCAAGCGAGTATGAAAATATATCGGAGCTTGAGGTCAAAAGGGAATATCTACCCATCTCTGACACCGTAGCGTCAAACCGGCTTGACTGTATAGTCGGAGCATTGACAAACCTTTCGAGAGAAAAAGCGCAGACTGCGATAAAAAGCGGTCTTTGCGAGGTCAATTATCTGCCCGAGGACAGATGTGACCTCACATTGAGTATTCCAAGCACAGTAAGCGTGCGCGGATATGGAAAATATGACGTCCTCTCTTTTGACGGAGAGACCAAAAAGGGCAGGCTGCGTATGACTGCCCGAAAATACGTTTGAACACAATAAAATCTATATACATTTAAATTTTGGAGAACTATTATGGCAAAGGACTACACAAGTTCACTCAATCTACCTAAAACAGAATTTTCAATGAAGGCAAATCTCCCTCAGAGAGAGCCTGAAACCTTGAAATATTGGGATGATATCGATCTTTATAACAAGATGATCGAGGTCAGAGCCGACGGAAAGGTATTTTCCTTCCACGACGGCCCTCCCTTCTCAAACGGAAATATTCACATGGGCCACGCCCTCAATAAGACCATCAAGGACTTTATCAACAAGTATAAGGCAATGACGGGATACAAGATCTCTTACGTACCCGGTTGGGATAACCACGGTATGCCTATCGAGTCTGCAATCCTCAAGAAGAATAAGATCGACCGCAAGAAGATGTCTATTCCCGAATTTCGTTCTGCTTGTGAAAAGTTCGCTCAGGGCTTTATTGATACACAGATGGATCAGTTCAAGAGACTTGGACTTGTCGGAGATTGGGAGCATCCTTACACCACTATGTCCCCCGAGTTCGAGGCGGCAGAGGTCAAGGTGTTTGGCGAAATGTTCAAAAAGGGCTACATCTACAAGGGACTTAAGCCTGTTTACTGGTGCCCTAAGGACGAGACTGCGCTCGCAGAGGCAGAGATCGAGTATCAGACCGATAAGTGTACCTCTATTTACGTAAAGTTCAAGGTCAGCGACGACAAGGGCAAGCTCGCTCACGTCTGCGACCTCAACAATACCTATTTCGTTATCTGGACGACTACCACCTGGACTCTGCCCGGCAACCTTGCTATCGCGCTCAATCCCGTTGAGGAATACGCGCTTGTAAAGGCAGAGAACGGCGAGACCTACGTTCTTGCGAAGGCGCTCACCGAAAAGACTATGAAGGCGGCTGGAGTAGAGAACTACGAGATCCTTGCAACCATGGCAGGCCAGGAGTTCGAGTATATGACGGCACAGCACCCCTTCCTTGACAGAAAGAGTGTCGTAGTCAATGCAGATTACGTAACTATGGATAGCGGTACGGGATGCGTACACACCGCACCCGGCTTCGGCGCAGACGACTATCAGACCTGCCGCCGTTATAACATTGATATCATCGTTCCCGTAGACGACCGCGGTTATCAGACCGAGGACGCGGGCAAGTTCGCGGGTATGTATTACGCAGTATCCAACGAGGCAATACTCGAGGATATGAAGGAAACGGGCGCGCTTCTCGCGGCCGAGGAGATCGAGCATGAGTATCCTCACTGCTGGAGATGTAAGTCTCCCATAATCTTCCGCGCAACTCCTCAGTGGTTCTGCTCGGTCGAGTCCTTCAAGGACGCGGCAGTTGAGGCTTGTAAGCCTGTCAAGTGGCTTCCTACGTGGGGCGAGGAGAGAATGATCCAGATGATAAGAGAGAGAGCCGACTGGTGTATCTCCCGTCAGCGTCATTGGGGTCTGCCTATCCCCGTATTCTATTGTGACGAGTGCAAGAAGCCTATCTGCAACGACGAGACCATAGAGGCAGTTTCGAAGCTCTTTGGTGAAAAGGGCTCTAACGCTTGGTTCATGATGGAAGCAAACGAGATCCTCCCTGAAGGCTTTGTATGTCCTCACTGCGGCAAGGCTCACAGCTTTACCAAGGAAACCAACACGCTTGACGGTTGGTTTGACTCGGGCTCGTCCCACTACGCAGTGCTCAAGCAGAGAGAGGATCTCAGCTGGCCCTCCGACATCTATCTCGAGGGCGGCGACCAGTACAGAGGATGGTTCCAGTCCTCGCTTCTCACCGCAGTTGGCGCAACAGGTGAGGCAAAGGCGCCCTTCAGAGCCGTTCTTACTCACGGTTGGGTAGTTGACGGAGAAGGCAAGGCGATGCACAAGTCGCTTGGTAATTCGATCAGCCCCGACGACATCGTTAAGAAGTACGGTGCAGAGCTTGTTCGTCTTTGGGCGGCATCAAGCGACTACCATGCAGACGTTCGTTGCTCCGACAACATCTTCAAGCAGCTTTCTGAGTCGTATAGAAAGATCAGAAATACCGCGCGTATTATGATGGCAAACCTCGGTGATTTCAATCCCGACACCGACCTTGTTGCATACGACGATATGCTTGAGATCGACCGCTGGATCGTTGCCGAGACCAACAAGCTTGTCAAGCAGTGCCTTGAAGCGTACGACGAGTATGAGTTCCATATCGTTTACCATGCTATCAATAAGTTCTGCACTATCGAGCTCTCCAAGCTCTATATAGACATCACCAAGGACCGCCTCTACGTCGAAAAGGCAAACAGTGCGGCAAGAAGAAGCGGACAGAGCGCGCTTTATCTCGTGCTCAACGCGATCACAAGACTCTTGGCTCCCGTTATCTCCTTTACAGCAGAGGAGATCTGGAAGCACATGCCTCATGCGGAGAGTGACAAGACCGAGAGCGTGTTCCTCAACGATATGCCCATGTACGACGCCAGCCTTGCGGAGAAGACTGCAGAGCTTTGCGCGAAGTGGGATAAGCTTTATGAGTACAGAGACGACGTTATGAAGGCTCTCGAGCTTGCTCGTGCCAACAAGATGATCGGTAAGTCTCTCGACGCGAAGGTTACCGTTTATACAAATGACGACGAGGCTTACGGTGCGCTCTGCGCGTTTGCCGATAAGCTCGCCGAGATCTATATCACCTCGGCTGCATACGTGGTCAAGGGAGATGCTCCCGAAGGCGCGTTTGCCGAAACGCAGACGGGTATCGCAGTTCTCGTTCAGAACGCGGACGGCTGTAAGTGCGGCAGATGCTGGTCGTACTCCACCGAAGGTGTGACCGACGACGAGGGCGGCTTCCTCTGCGAGCGTTGCAGAAAGCTGTTGGTTTAATATGAGATTGCGGGGGAAGGAACTTTTCGAGAAAAGCTTCCTTCCCCCGCACCCCCATCTTCAAAAGCTTCCCTCAAAAATGTGAAAGTGTTAGATGTTTATACAACTTCCTACGGGAGCAGTCCAACACTTACGAAAGGAATTATTACAAATGACAGCGATAATTATATCGATTGTTTTGATGATTGTGTCCGTTATAGCGGATCAGGTAACAAAATATTTGGTCGTGTCCAATATGGAGCTGTACGAGTCGATAGACGTCATTCCGGGTGTCTTCCGATTCACGTATATCCACAACGATGGCGCGGCTTTCGGCTCGCTTGATAACGCGCGCTGGATATTTATGATCTTGTCTACGGTGGCGATAGTTGCTATCCTTGGCTATCTTTTCTGGAAGAAGCCGCAGGATAAGCTTCTGCTTTCCTCACTGATCCTTATAACAAGCGGCGGCATTGGAAATATGATCGACCGTATAAGACTTGGCTACGTTATAGATTTCATTGATTTCTGTGCCTTCCCGAAGATATGGATGTGGATATTCAACGTCGCGGACGTTTGCGTTTGCGTAGGAGCAGGACTTTTGGCGCTCTGGATGATTCTCGACACGGTCAAGGAAGCAAAAAAAGAAAAAGCTCAAAAGCTTGCAACTCAATCAGCGCAGGAATCCGACCAAAACGGAGACAAAAATGAGCATTAACGAGATCAAGGAACTCGAGAGGACCGAGGATTTAAGCACAGACGATTTACTTTGCCTGACCGCACCCGACGAATTCGTCGGCGAGCGCATCGACCGATTTTTGACCCAAAGCACCGATCAGACGAGATCGTTTATAACCAAGCTGATCGAGAACGGAATGGTGTCGGTCAACGGTAAGATTGCGAGTAAAAATTATAAGCTCCGCAAGCTTGACGAGATAGAGGTCAGATTTCCCGAGCCCGAGGCGGACGAGGCGATCCCCGAGAATATCCCCCTCGATATCATCTACGAGGACAACGATATTATAGTTATCAATAAGCCCTCGGGAATGATAGTCCACCCTGCCACGGGAATATATACGGGCACGCTCGTCAACGCCCTGCTTTATCACTGTAAGGACTCGCTATCGGGCATCGGCGGCGTAGTCCGTCCGGGCATCGTCCACAGAATAGATAAGGACACCTCGGGACTTTTGGTAGTAGCGAAGAATGACGAGGCGCATCTTTCGCTCTCCGAGCAACTAAAGACCCACGAGGTCAGCCGAGTGTACCATGCTATAGCGATCGGCAATATAAAGGACGATAACGGCACGATAAACAAGCCGATCGGCAGACATCCCACCGACCGCAAGAAAATGGCGGTAGTAACCGACCCCGAGAGAAGATCAAGAGAGGCGATAACGCATTATGAGGTCGTGGAGCGCTATCAGATCCCTACGGGAAGATTTACTTACGTGAAATGTAAGCTCGAAACGGGTAGAACGCACCAGATAAGAGTGCATTTGTCGTCGATAGGGCATCCTCTCGTCGGAGATACGGTCTACGGCGGAGGAAACACCAAATTCGAGGCAGAGACCAAAGCGCTTATCAGCGGTCAGTGCCTGCACGCAAGGGAATTGGAGCTGACCCACCCAAAAACAGGCGAAAAAATGCACTTCGAGTCACCTCTCCCCGAGAATTTTGAAAAAATACTCGAAAAGCTCCGCAAACAAAACGTATAAAGGAAGTATTATTATGCACGACGAGTTAACAGCCGTTGATATAAAGAAAATGCAGGAGGAAGTCGACTACCGTATGTGTGTCCTCCGTCCTCAGCTGCTCGCAGAGGTGCAGAGAACGAGAGAGTTCGGAGACCTCAGCGAAAACGCCGAATATAAGGAGGCGAAAAGAGAGAAGAACGCAAACGAGAGCCGTATCCGTTATCTCAAGAAAATGATTGAGACCGCAAAGGTCATCAAGGTCGAGCAAAAGAGCGACATGGTCTGCCTTTTCGACACAGTGACTTATTACGTCGAGGAGGATGACGAGGAGGAGCAAAGACAGATAGTCACCACTCTGCGTCAGGACGTTTTGCACGGATATCTCAGCAAGGAATCGCCGCTTGGCAAGGCTTTGCTTGGCAAAAAGGTCGGAGACAGAGTGTGCGTCAAGGTCAACGACAATTACAGCTATTATGTCGTTGTCCGCCAAATCTCCAAAGGTGTGGATGACGAAAATATCCCGATCAGCTCGTATTAATAACAAAAAGGCAGAGATTATCTCTGCCTTTTTATTTATAAGTTTATAAGATCACGTTGGGTTTATCGGTAGTTCTCAAGGCTTTTTTGTTTCTTGAATTTGTTGTTTATGTCACCGAGTATTATTCAATGCCCTTAACGTCGTATCCCTGATCCTCGACCGTTTTTTTCAGTACGCCATCGTCAATATTTGAGTTAAGCGTAACGATCGCAGTACCGCTTTCGTGACTGACCTCTGCAGAAACGACTTCTTCAAGCGACTCAAGGTATCTCTTGACTCTGCCCGAGCAGTGAGGACACATCATTCCTTCGATCTTCATTGTTTTTACCATTTTATTATCTCCTTTACTTTCTGCCGCTACTGTCGCGGTGATATTTTTGTTTGCTTTTTTATTCCTGTAAGGCTTGTTTACGTTGACAAGATTGAGACGCAGAGCGTTCGTCACAACACAGAAGCTTGAAAGCGACATAGCCGCCGCACCGAACATAGGATTGAGTTGCCAGCCTAAAAGGGGAATGAACAGCCCAGCCGCCAAAGGAATTCCAATGGCGTTATAGAAAAATGCCCAGAACAGATTTTCATGTATGTTACGAAGTGTTGCACGGCTCAGCTTGATCGCGCGAGGCAGATCGGAAAGCTTGCTTTTCATCAGAACAACGTCAGCCGCATCTATTGCTACGTCAGTGCCCGCGCCAATCGCAATTCCAACGTCGGCAGTTGCAAGTGCGGGAGCATCGTTGACTCCGTCACCAACCATTATCACTCGACCTTGCTTTTTGTATCGCTCGATCGCCGCCGCTTTACCGTCGGGCAAAACTCCAGCAATGACCTCGTCAACCTCTGTTTCTCGACCTATAGAAAGTGCGGTTTTTTCGTTGTCGCCCGTAAGCATAACGACCTGCAGCCCCATATTTTTCATTTCAATTATCGCGCCTCGACTGTCTTCCTTTATCTCGTCCGCGATCGCAATTACACCGGCAAACTTTTCGTCGATCGAGAAAAATGTCGGTGTTTTGCCATTATCCGAGAGCTTTTCCGCTGCTGATATTGCTTCGTTGGGAACTTCACAACAAGAGCATACAAACGCGAGATTGCCTCCAACGACTCTCTTTCCGTCTACAATTCCTTCAACACCCTTGCCTGCTGTCATTTTAAAGTTGCCTGTCTCATAAAGCTCAAGCCCTGATTTCTCGGCACGTCTCACCATCGCCGCCGCTAAAGGATGCTCACTTTGTTTTTCAAGAGACGCGGCAAAGCGTAAAAGCTCGTTTTCGTCAAGCTCACCGCAGGGAAGAATATCGGTCATGGACATCTCGCCCTTGGTTATCGTGCCGGTTTTGTCGAGAATAACTACCTTAGCCTTTCCCATTGCCTCAAGAGATTCAGCAGTCTTAAACAGAATACCTTTTTTCGCACCAACGCCGCTGCCGACCATGATCGCAACGGGAGTTGCAAGTCCGAGCGCACAGGGACAGCTGATGACTAACACCGAAATCGCACGCGCAAGCGCAAATCCGACCGTTTCTCTTGCCACAAGCCAACCAACGCCCGTAATAAGTGCAATCAGTATGACCGCAGGTACGAAAATACCCGATACCTTGTCAGCCGCCTTTGCGATCGGTGCTTTGGTTGCCGATGCGTCGCTGACTATCTTGATTATCTGAGAGAGAGTTGTATCCTCACCCACTCGCACTGCCTCACACTTTACGAATCCCGAGCGATTGATCGTTCCCGCCGAGATTTTGTCGCCCACAGACTTGTCCACGGGCAGACTCTCACCTGTCAGCATCGACTCATCAAAAGCACCGTTGCCGTCGAGAATTATGCCGTCGACCGCCACCTTTTCTCCCGATCGCACGATAAAAACATCACCCTTAACGATCTCGTCCGTAGGGATGCTGATCTCCTCACCGTTTCTTATCACGGTCGCCGTGTCGGGAGAAAGCTCCATAAGGGAACGCAAAGCGTTTGTCGTCCGCCCTTTTGAGATTGCTTCAAGCAGCTTGCCCACGGTGATAAGTGTCAGGATCATTGCCGCCGACTCAAAATAAAGCTCGTGCAAATAATGGTATGACGCCTCAAGCTGTCCGTTTGCCTGCGCGTCGCTCATCATAAAGAGCGCATAGACACTGTAGACAAACGATGCCCCCGATCCAAGCGCCACAAGCGTGTCCATGTTTGGCGCACGGTGGATAAGCCCCTTGAATCCGCTGATAAAAAACTTTTGGTTGATCACCATAATTATAACGCATAAAAGGAGCTGAAGCAGAGTTGTCGCCACGGGATTTTGCGAAAAGAAGGCTGGCAGAGACCACCCCCACATAACGTGTCCCATGGAAATATACATTAATATAATTAAGAATCCCGCCGACGCGATAAGGCGGTTTCGGAGGGTTGAGATCTCCTTGCCGTTGCCGAGATTGACGTCGGATTTTTTGACTTCTTTAGTACCGTTCTCGACCTCTGCGCCGTAGCCCGCATCGACTACCGCCTTGATTATCTGCTCGTCGCTCGCACTGCCTTCAACTCCCATCGAGTTTGTCAGTAAGCTGACCGAGCACGAGCTAACGCCATCGACCGCCGAAACGGCTCTTTCAACACGGGCAGAGCAAGCCGCGCAGCTCATACCCGTAACCTTGTATTTTCTCATAACAATCTTCATTCCGCCGCATACGGGAGCCCACAAAGCTCACTTAATTCACTTCTGGGAATCCCGTGGCGGCACAAATAGTAATCGATGAATTTTGCCGTCAAGGCAAAATTCGTGCGTGAAAAAGCAAATTATACCACCGGATGGGAGTAACTTTCACGCTGCAACCTGCCGAATTTTATTTAAGAAGCTTGGCTAATAATTCTATAAGCTCATCGACCTTTTCACCGCCACCGTTTGCAATATCGTCAGAAACGCAGGTGCGGATATGATTAGCCAGTAACTCCTTGTTAAAGCTGCCAAGCGCCGCCGAAACGGCAGAAGCTTGTATAAGAATATCGGCGCAATAAGCATCCTTTTCCACCATGCCGCGAATCCCTCGAATCTGTCCCTCGATGCGACTGAGACGGTTAATAAGCGCCTTCTTTTCCGCCTCGGATCGCATTTTGGTTTTCATGCAACAGTTTTCCATATAATCCTTGCCTCCAACGGTCAGTTTTATAATTTCTGATTTGATTATATACCCCGAGGGGGTATTTGTCAAGAGTGAAATTAATAAAAAAGAAAATATTTTTCAAAAAAGCCTTGACAACGACAAGAATTTGTGATATTATATTTGAGTCGCTGATAAAACTGAAAAATTATAAGCCGAACAAATACGGAGAAGTCGCGTAGCTGGTCGAGCGCGCACGATTGGAAATCGTGTAACCGTCAAAAGCGGTTCGAGAGTTCGAATCTCTCCTTCCCCGCCAACGCAAAGGGTGCCTATGGCACCCTTTTTGCGTTGGCGGAGCGAGATTCGAACCTCACCGCGTAGCGGTGAGAGAGGGAGATTTTGAACGCGCTGCCTGTGGCAGATAAAGCGTTCAAAATCGAGTCGCAGCAACTTGGATTTTGCCGACCGAGCTCCATAGGGCGAGGGAAAGCAAAATCCTTAGTTGCAAGGGTGCAAGCAA
>JAZSGD010000012.1:0-8294 GCA_045532555.1 Eubacteriales bacterium
TTGGGTCGCCAAGACCATGCTTCACAAGTGGGAAGAGCCGTGTATCTCGGGAGAGCAGGGCGCGGGAACGGTCTTTTTTTCGGGCTGTAATCTGCACTGCGTTTATTGTCAGAACAGAGATATCAGCGGCGGCGCTTGCGGTCGTACTATGACTCCCGACGAGCTTGAAACCGAAATATTTGATCTTGTTTCGCAGGGCGCGGAGTGCATAGAATTCGTCACCCCGACGCACTATACCGTTATACTTGCTCGCGTGCTTGAGAGGATAAAGCCAAGACTTACCGTTCCTGTCGTGTGGAACAGTGGAGGATATGAATCGGTCGGCACCTTGCGTATGCTTGACGGTCTTGTTGACGTTTATATGCCCGATCTCAAGTATTTCGATCCCGCGGTCGCGGCGGCGTATTCAAGCGCACCCGATTATTTTGAGCGAGCGATCGAGGCGATAGGAGAGATGATCCGTCAAGTCGGAAAACCGAGATTTGACGATGGCGGGAAGATGCGGGGCGGTGTGCTTGTCCGTCAGCTTGTTCTGCCGGGTCACCGCACCGATTCGATCGAGGTGTTAAGGCAGCTTGCCGAAAAATACGGCGCGGACAGCGTGCGGTTGAGCCTTATGAGCCAATATACACCCGACTTTTATATCGAATCGGGGTGCCCCGGGGGGCTTAAAAATCTTTCTCGCCGAGTGACCTCGTTTGAATACGACAGCGTTATGAAGATCGCTATCGAGCTCGGGTTTGAAGGCTATTTTCAGCAGATCTCGTCGGCGGATAAAAAATATACACCTGATTTCAAGCAAAAATAAATCGGCAGGGGATAATCCTCTGCCGATTTTATATTTATTTTGCGTGATAAAGCTTTTTGACCTGATACTGCGGCTCGCAGGTGATGTTGACACCGAGCTTTTTGAAGGTTCGGCTGTCGACCATTGAGAGAATTACCGAGGAATGTGCCTCGCAATCCTTGAGCTCCGAGAGCTGACTTAATGCCTTTGCGGCGGTCTCGGACGTTACCGCGCTGATCGAGAGCGCGATGAGTACCTCGTCTACGTGCAGACGGGGATTGTGATTGCCGAGGTGACCGACCTTGAGATGCTGGACGGGCTCGATGATCGAGGGAGAAATGAGCTCGACCTTGTCGTCGATCCCCGCAAGCTCCTTGAGTGCGTTGAGAATAAGCGCCGCCGAAGCGCCGAGCAGGGACGAGGTCTTGCCCGTGATTATCTTGCCGTTCGGCAGCTCCATAGCCGCCGCGGGAGCACCGGTTTGTGCGGCTCTGTCATTCGCTGCCGCAACTACCTTGCGGTCGAGGACGGTCACTCCTGCCTGCTGCATAAGCAGATCGAGCTTTCCGACGACTTCGGTGCTGTTGGAGTTCATATTTTCCTTTTGCTCGCAAAGCGCCGCGTAGTAACGGCGGATTATCTCCTGCTTTGACGCCTCGCGGCAGACCTCGTCGTCGATAATGCAGTTGCCTGCCATATTCACGCCCATATCCGTGGGGGATTTGTAAGGAGAGGAGCCGTGGATCTTCTTGAAGGTTGCTTCAAGCACGGGGAAGATCTCGACGTCGCGGTTGTAGTTTACCGCGGTCTGACCGTAAGCATCCAAGTGGAAGGGGTCGATCATATTTACGTCGTTGAGGTCGGCGGTCGCCGCCTCATAAGCGAGGTTTACGGGGTGCTTAAGCGGAATGTTCCAGATCGGGAAGGTCTCGAATTTAGCGTATCCTGCCTTGATGCCGCGCAGATTCTCGTGGTAAAGCTGGGAGAGGCAGGTTGCCATCTTTCCGCTTCCGGGACCGGGGGCGGTGACGATAACGAGCTGTCTTGTAGTTTCGATATAATCGTTTTTGCCGTAGCCCCTTTCGCTGACGATACCCTCAATATTGTAGGGATATCCGGGGATAGAGTAGTGGCGGTAGACCTTGACTCCGAGGTTTTCGAGCTTGTTTGCAAAAAGCTCTGCGGAGGGCTGAGATTCGTATCTTGTGAGGACTACGCTTCCAACGTAAAGCCCAACGCTTCTGAACGCGTCGATCAGTCGCATAACGTCGAGGTCGTAGGTGATACCAAGGTCGCCTCTGACCTTGTTTTTTTCAATATCGCTTGCGTTAATGGCGATGACTATCTCTGCCTCGTCCTTAAGCTGAAGGAGCATCTGCAGCTTGGAATCGGGAGCAAATCCGGGGAGCACGCGAGCCGCGTGATAGTCGTCGAAAAGCTTGCCTCCGAATTCGAGATAGAGCTTGCCGCCGAATTTTGCTATTCTTTCACGAATATGCTTGGATTGCAGTTCGAGATATTTGCCGTTGTCAAAGCCGATCTTACACATAAAGCGCCTCACCTTCCTCACAAAGAGCGTTATAATAACAAATACAAATATTATTCTAACATATTATTTGTCGTTTTTCAAGAGGGTTTGGCGGATTTTTCAAAACATTTTGAAATTTGGGTAAGAAATATTGCTTGTCAGACAAAAAGGAAATCTACAAGACAGTTTCTCGAAAGAATTTTCGGCAAGAATAAAGAAAATGCCAAATAACAAAAAACCGACCGTGTCACTGTGACACGGTCGGGTTTTTCTATGGGTTATTATTTGATAATTTCTTTATATAATTCTCCAGCTTGTTGTTCCAACCCCATGCGTTCTGCGCATAATATCCTGCTAAAGTATACCATCCGGTCGTAACTACGGGCAGAAAATAAGGGAGTCCCTGCGCCTCATTTGAGAATGCCAATCCGAAATCGGTACAAACACTGTTCCAAACGATATCAAGCATCTCTCTGTCGGCGAGATTGGCATCGGTCTGCTCGCCGAGCAGCTCGTCATAGAATACAGCGTTGACCTCTTCGCTGTTGAGGGAGAGCGTTTCAAGCACGTCGCCGACCATCTCATCGTTGCGCAGATACGAGGGAATGCAGATATAACCGCCAAACTGAAGCGAATGGTAATTCTCTTGCTTAGTATCGAACAATGGATACGGAAGAATTCCGAAATCAAGCTCGCCGCCGAGATATTCGGGAAGCTGATGCGTGTGAGAAAGCTGCATAAGCGTCTTGCCCGAGGTGATAGGCGCCTTCAGAGGCTCTTTGGTCATATACTCAATACAAGTGTAATCCGCAGCGGCAAACTCGGTCAGGCTTTTGACAAGAGTATCCATTCTTGTTCTATTGGCGTCATTCATAAACGAGATCTGATAGTATCCGTCGTCACCAAGCTCAACCAAAGTCAGCTCGCTTGCGTGCATAAAACCGACCCAAGCATCCTCCTGATGACCCGCAAAACCGTACTGCGTGGTCTCTACCGAATCGCCCTCAATGTACGCGAGCTTTGCGAGATTGATCATAGCGTCTATCGTCCACTCGCGGTCTCTCACCATCTGATAAACGTCCTTTTCAAGCTGATCCTGATATTTTCCCATGAGATCCTTGTTGAATGAGATCACATAGGTGCTAAGCACGTTAAAATCGCTCTGTCCAAGATAATATTTGCCGTTGACCGACAGCGAATCCATAAAATCAGTATTCCAATACTCCTTATCAAGATCGATCCCGGGCATATTCGCAAAATCTCTGAGACTATTGGTGGAGATCAGCCCCGAGATGTCCATAGCCGTGGAGGAGATCAGAGTATCGACAGCTCCGGTCATGTTTTTGACTTCGGTTTTGAATTTTTGAGAGTAGGCCCAATGGTCTCCCGGAACAGATCCTACGATCTCTACCCCGAGAGACTCGCGCACCTGCTCCTGACGATTGAAGATCGCCTCAGAAAAGGCACTACCATTGCTCTCCTCTACCCAATAATAGTTTATAGGATTATACTGAGAAACTATCCAGAGATAAAAGGAGTCGTCGTAGTCCTTTTCTTTGTCCGAGGGAGTCACCTCGACGGCCGCCGTGGTCTCAGCCCCCGACACCGTGCCTTCGTCAGTGTTCGTACCCGACTCAGTAGCATCGTCAGTGTTCGTACCCGACTCGGTAACGCCGTCGGGTAAAACTGTGGTTTCCTCTGCTATTACACCGTCACACGCGGCGAAGAGCGAGATGCAGATCAATAGTGCAAGAATAAAGCATAAAATTCTGTTTTTCATAGCGTTCTGTCCTTTCAGGTATTTTGATGTTGCCTATATAAAAATATACGAATATACGCAAAGCTAAAAGTCAAGTTTTTTTGGGCTTTTTTTGCCGCAGCTTACGGATTTTCAAAACATTTTTCACTAAATTTGTCGAAGGAATCAGTACTCAAATTCAATTGTAAGATCGCTGAAGCCGTTAATAACTCTGTGATCTATAGAATTCCATTCTCCCTTGCTTCCGCGGAATCTTATGACAGAGAGATTGGGCGCGTTTTGTTGTTGAATTATCAGCCTTTTTACGCCTCTGCCTATCGTGATCTCCTTGAGGCTGGTGCAGGCACTAATAAAGCTAAGCTCAAAGGATTCGACTCCGTCAGGGAAAGAAAGACTTTCAAGAGAACCGCAATCCTTGAACGCTCCTGATTCTACGGTCTTTATACCGTCGGGAAGAGATATTTCCTTTAACGCCTTGCAGCCCTCAAAAGCACTTACCCCGATCCTTTCTACTGTTGTGGGTAACGTGATGCTTGTAAGCCTTCGGCAACCCATAAAAGTACGGTCTTCTATAGAAGTGATGTTTTTTGAAAGTACAACGATTTTCAAACCGGTGCAATTTGAAAATGCTCCACTGCCGAGAGATTCGACACTGTCGGGGAGTGTTATCGAGGACATATACTCACAGTATGCAAAGGCGTTGTCTCCGATCGTTTTGACCTTGTCTCCAAAAGTGACGTCAGTCAGCTTTTCGCAGTGCCCGAACGCTCCGTTTCCTATTTCCTCAACGCTTTCGGGAAGGATCACTTCTCGGAGATTTTCGCATTCGTAGAACGCCACGGCACCTATTGAAACGAGAGAGCTGCCAAAGGTCACGCTTTCCAAGGAGGAGCACCGTGAAAACGCATTGCTCGCAATAGTGGTAACTCCGTCGGGAATAACGAGCGTTTCTAATGCCTTACAAGAGTCGAACGCTGAAGATTCGATCGACGTCAATGAATTCGGAAGCTCGATTTTCTTAAGTAACTCACAAGAGTCGAATGCAGAGGGTCCTATATATTCTATACTGTCGGAAAGATTGATCACCTCGATATCACAAGAGTCAAACGCACTTTCTCCGATATAAGTCAGGCTATCGGGTAATTGTATATAGACCGCTCTACAGGAGGCAAAAGCGCGTTTCTCGATCCGCTCGATTCCTTCGGGGACAAAGATGTTTTTTGCTCTGCAGCGCTCGAACGCCTCTTCTCCTATTATCTTGACGGGGATACCGTTATACGCAGGGGGAATATATATTGCTTGATCTGAGCACGCTCCTGAACCTGTTAAAATGTAATACGACCCGTCTTCACTTAACACAAAGCTCAAGCCGTCACTGTATTCAATAATCGGCGGGGGTATGATCGAAGTGCTCTGCTCGGTATCTTCTGTCTCGGTGGTCTCGACAGCTTCGGTGGTTTGCGATTCGGTCTGCAAGTCGGTTTCTTGGGTCTCTGTATCTGGTGTTTCGGTAGTATCTTGCGGTGATCCCGGCTGAATAAGAGATGAAAAAAAGTTTAAAGTGGATTCCAGAATGGGCTTTCCTGCTACTGCGGTTATTGTACATAAGGATAGCATAGCGGCAACTGCTATCGCGGCAGTCAAACGCTTTCTTCTTAATGAGAGAGAACCGAAAAAGGTCGAGTTCTTTTTAATGATATCATTGGCGCGGCGTATAAAGGCATCGCTGAGGAATATGTTGCTTTTATCTATTGAATCGTACTCCGACGTGTCCCACAGGAGTCCCGTGGATATCGCGGCATTTATTGCCTTGTCGATAGGCATTTTATTCATAGAATCTTTCTCCTCCCATTTCTAAAATTTTGTGCTTTGCTATAAAAAGCCTTTGCCTGACGGCATTTTGCGAGATGAAAAGCAGATCAGCGATATCTTTATTGCTAAGCCCGCTATATTTCAAAAGTATCACCTTTCGGTATTTTTCATCGAGTTTATTTATAAGCGAAAGCATAAAACGGACGTTGTCCTCCTCGATGACTGTCTCTTCGGGTGTGGGAGCATCGTCGACTATCCCGTCTTGTTTGTATGGTTCAAGTGACGTCATCAAAATCTCGTTGTGTTGTCTGCGCTTGTTCTTTTTTAGCATATTAAGCGCGGTATTTTTGCACACAAGAAAGACCAACCATTTAAGGTGATTTTCATCGTTAGTCTTCTTGAATGCCTCAAGCTTTTTTATTATAGTCAGTACGGTTTCGTGTACGCAGTCCTCTGCGTCACAGTCGTTTTTTAATATTTCAAAAGCGATAGCCTTCATGTTTACAGAGTATTTTTCGTATATTGAAGCTACAAAATCTCTGTTGCTGTCGCCTTCGATAGACATAATTATCGTAAGCATTTTTTCACCTTGTTGTTTTTATTGCGGTATTGTGACCTCTACAGTTCCGTCGGAACAGACGACCGTATTTATATAAGAGCCGTCCATCCACCTCTCGTGCTTCTTTATTTTCTCCCATTGCTCCACCGTTCCGCCATAATGTATCTGATTCAGTGCGGTATTGGAAAAAATCGCATATTCGAGAGATGTTACGGAGGCGGGGATATAGACGTATTCGAGCTTGGGGCACATACTGAAGGCAGTTTCCTCTATACACATGACGCCATGTTCCAAAACGACCTTGGAAAGCTCAGGGCAGTCACTGAAAGAATCTCTTTCGATTGTTTTTACTGTTCCCGGTATAGTCGCTTTTGTCAGCAACGTGTCTGCCAGGGCAAAGCTGCCTACGGTTTCTACTGTTTTTGGAATATAGACTCCTTCAAGCTTTCTGCATTCGCGCAGACATTGATAATTCATGGTTATAAGTCCCTCGGGAATGTTCATTTTTTCAAGCGAAGTACAACCGTAAAAGGCGGAATTGCCGAATACGGTTACACCGCTTGGAAGCTCAAGCGCCTTGAGTTTTATGCAGTGCTCGAATGCGGAGGAGGAAATAGTGGTGACACCGCTTGGGATCTCGACAGTTTCCAAAGATGAGCAACGCGCAAACATATATCCGGGGATGCTGGTTATGTTTTGGGGCAACGTGACCTCAGACAGTTCGGTGCAGTACTTGAACAGTCCGCCGCCGAGACTTTCAATGTAGTCGGGTAAGATCACCTTCTTAAGAGAGGTGCAATATTGGAAAGCGTCGTCTTCGATATAATTCATCTTTTCGGGGAAGACTATTTCGGTCAGCGAGGAACATTCTTTGAACGCAGATCCCCCTAATGATACAAGACTTTCGGGCATATTGATTTTTTTCAGCGAGCTGCATAGCGAAAAGGCTGAATCGCCGATTTTTGTTACGGATCGGGGAATAACAATGCTTTCAAGGGCTTTACATTGGGAAAAGAGTTCCGTTGGTATAGTGGTTAGATCTTCGGGAAGTATAATACTTATGAGAGAGGTACAATGGGCAAATACGGCGGGGTTTAATTTTACTCCCTTGCCAAGTATAACGATTTCGAGCTTTGAGCATTCTTTGAACGCGTTGTGCCGGAGAATCGTATCATCCATACAGATCACGGTTTTCAAATATCTCACTTTATTAAACGCTTGCCTGTCTACAAGGCAGTTCTTTCCGATTACAAGCGTAGTTATACTTTGATTGCAGTAGAAGCTCATACTTGGAACGGTTACACCGTCGGGTATAATAAGAGTAGTGACCCCCGACCAATTCTCTCCGTGACCGGTTCCGACCTCACCGACATACGTTACAGGCAGAGAGTTGTGTGTGGGAGGGACTGATATTATGCTATCGGTACATTTTCCTATACCTGTGCAGGTATAAGAGGCGCCGTCGGAATTCATTATGTACGCAAGCCCCGTGCTGTACGGAATGCTATCAAAGTAATTTTCTTCTGACGTCGACGCGCTCTCGGTCTCTGATTCGGGATCCGTTTCGGTTTCAATAACATCGTTACTTATATTCTCGGATGTAGATGAGCTCTCGATATCTGTATCACTTATATTTTCGCTTTTGCTTTCGCTTGTATCACTGTCGAGTAGGCTCGAATGGTCACAAGAAGTAAGCGCAGCCAATAATAACGCTGCAATCAGGATGGTAAGCAAGAATAATTCAAGTTTGTTCTTTTTCATATTGTTTCTCCTTTGACGATGTAATTCCGGTCTTTGCCTTCAACATATATAACAATCGCGGATCAGTATGTGTTATAAGATTTTTTGA
>JAZSGD010000303.1:0-17365 GCA_045532555.1 Eubacteriales bacterium
GTCGGTTCTTTCCTTCCACATAGGCTGTACGGGTATGACCGTTGACGAATTATCTATAAACGAGCCGAATGCGTACGCAAGCGAGGTCTTACCTGTTCCCGACATACCCTGAAGTATCAAGATATGTGAAACCGACATTCCCGCGATAAATCTTCTGATATCTTCGATATCGTAATACAGTCCGTGGTTACTCGCAGCATAATTTCTGAAATTATCGCACAGCTCCTTGAGCGTTATTCCCTTATCGTAGCTCGCTCTCATATAGCTCTTTTCGTTCTCGTCGATCGTGCTCAGCATATAAAAGCGATCTCCCGTCTCCTCCGGCTCGTCTTTCTTCTCGGTTGCGGATGAAAGACCGCCATCGTAAGAAATTTTATACTCAACCTCGCTCGACGAGCCTCTTTCCTTGACGATAACGGCGATAACTATGACCGCTATTGCCGCCAACAACACGAAAAGGTAGGTTATGATCGCGCCCGGAGAGGAAAGGAGCTCCGAGAGCGACAACGATACGGACAGATCGCCTGTGCCGAACGCGTTGGACATTATAAAGTTTAACATTTAGATCTCCTTAATCCTGACCGTTGCTTGAATAGTCGTCTGACACAAGACCGTCATTTACGGTTGCGGTAACCTCTGCCTCAGGGGTCGGTTCTTCGCTCATAGCGTCTGTATTTTTTTCTACATTCTCTGTCTTATCCTCAACGTCCCAAGCTTTGGGAGCCTCGGTCGCGAAATAACCGTCTTTTTTGTAGGCTTCTGCGTTTTTGAGCACCTCGACGCACTTCACCATATCGTCGTCCCCAAAAACAGAATCAAATATCTCGGAAAGTGAATCTCCCGACTCGGTTTTCTTGCCGCTTGTCGCAGTTATAAACGCGGGCATAAGCTTCGTTGCCATTGCGATATCAACGCTCTGCTTTGCGTCAAGCCCTGCGGCCATGAGCGCAGCCGTGCTCTTTTCAAACGCCAGACACATCTTGTTATTTATCGCAAAGGTCGGTTCAATGCCCTTTACGCGCTTTTCAAAGGAATCGATCTTTTTCCAAAGATCCTCGCCAATAACGAACTTATTTACAGCGCGTTCGCTGTTGTAATCCATCTGATAATAGAAGAAATTACCAAATTCCAAGTGTCTGGACGAGGGAGTGGTCTTAGCCACGGGAATACGGTTAACGGTGGCGATCTCGGCAATAAAATCGGGAATCATATCGTAGCATTCACCCGCCGCAAGATTGACCGCAAACCATATATTTTGCGGCATATAGTAGGTCGTCTCCTTGCCGCGCTCGTTATGAGCGATGACTGCAGTATGTCCAAAGGGATTTTTTGCGTGCTTAACGTAAGGTGTAAAATATCTCATCATATTCTCGGTCTTGACACCGTTAAACGCGGCAATATGTACTCTTTCCTTACTGTTCAACGCGCTTTCGATAGCGTACGTCGCATTGGTCTTGACGCGGTTGCGCTCTTCATCAAGCGCGAAAAGGGTGCTTTCCTCGTTGACGTACGAGGAATCTACCGTATCAATATACACCTTTGTTCCGAAATAATCCGAAAGCACGGATATAAGACTCTTGAAATCCTCCGAGCTCATATCCTTGAATACCAGCAATCTCGAGGAGGATACGGACGCAAAGAGACCTTTTACAGTGTCTTCATCAAGCATAAGTCCTCGCTCAAGCGCAAACTCCTTGAATTCATTTGCAGCGCGGGCAAAATCGAGCTTTTTGTCAACGTATTTGAGCGACTCGTCATACGCTTTGCGCTCATTTACCGCAACCTGATGAGCATCATTTTGACTTTCGTCTACTACGTCAAACTCGGCTCTGAACATGCTTGCTGCGGAAAAGTCGGGAAGAACCTCTGCATCCTCAAACTGTTTTTGGTTCTCCTTAGCTATCATATCACGCTCTTTGGCGTACTCTTGGTTTTTTTCCACGGCATCAAGGACAAAGAAAATGATTGCCGTTATTGCCAATATCGCCGTGAGCACTCCCAAAAAGGTTGCAGATGCCGTCAGAGCATTATATACACCGAGAGCTATCGCCAGAGCGCCCGCCCCAATTCCGCAAATTATATTTTTCTTGGACTTATTCATAAGATCGTAACCTGCCTCTAAAATAAATTTATCTTCTATAATGTTTGACTCGGTTTGAAGATAATCGTAAAGCTTATCCTCCGATTTATCGCTGACAATATCGCTTCCGCCATTAATATCCGTGCTGAGTCTGATATCGGTTGAGGAAGAACCAACATATACGGTATAAGTTCCCCTCTCAACGATCATTTCGTTGCTTTGCTCGTCCCATACACACGGAAGATCAATATTTACGCTTACTCGCTTGCTCTCCTTGACGTCAAGGTCAACAACAGCATAACCGCACAGCTCCCGAGCAGGTCTGATAAGCTTCGAATCCTTTGCCCCGACGTATATCTGGGCTATCTCTCTACCCTTTCGTTTGCCCGAATTCGTAACCGTGAAGCTCACTGTATCCCTGCTTACTTCAAGCTTTGAATAAGTGAACTTTGTGTATGAAAGTCCGTGTCCAAACGGATATTTCTCATCCAGACCCGCCGTAGTGTAATATCTATATCCTACGAAACGACCCGACTTCACACCGTATCTGTTTCGATAAGATAAATGCTTTTCGTAATATCCGTCAATATTGGAATAAAGCGTATATGCCAATCGACCCAAGGGATCGGAGTTGCCGAGAATGACGTCAACTATCGCAGAAGCGTCGCCCTTTGCTCCAACCGGAGCCATCACGAGCGCGGAAAAATGCTCCGCAAAGCCTACGTCAACGCTAAATCCCGACTCCAAGACCGCGATTATCTTTTTGCCGTACGGCTTTAATTTATCTGACAGTTCAAGTTGGTTTGCAGGCAACGACACCTTATGTGACAGAGGAATGTCGTCTCCTCTTTTTTCACCGTGTCCCAGGAACAAGATCGCCACGTCGCAAGCGCGCACCGAAGACAGTGCCTCCAGACAGTCGGATTCGTTTGTTTCTATGTCCTTGCTGATATCATACCCTTTAGTCTTTGCTACCCAGCTTACTCCATTATCCAAAAGCAGCTCCTCGCACCTGTCAAGAAGGGTTTTTCCCTTCTCGCCTTCGGCAGCGATACCGCCTATCAGCGCAACCGAGGATATATCCTTCATGTTCAAAGGAAGTATTGAGTCATCATTTTTCAAAAGGACTGTCGAGCCTTTGGCGGCACGGGATACAAGTCGCTCCTTCTCATCGGGAAGAAGCTTCCTGCCTCTTTCTTTATTCGGCGCGAGCAAGAAAGTGAATAATTTTTCAAGTGCTCTGTCGATCAACTCCGGGGATATAGCCTTACCCTCTTTTATTTCGGTATCTATATCACCTAAAGTTATTTCGCCGATCTCTTGCTGTTTTTTCAGCTTACGGTATCTTTTGAGGGCATTTTCCAGAGCTGACGCAGACCCTTTGAAGCATATTCCTCCGTTTGCAAGGAAGGAAACCGTATCCTCTGCCGAAACGCGCTTTGCTACCACGCAGGTGCCCCTAGGAACGTTATTGCTTTCAGAATCGGATAAATATACATTTTCGTTTGAATATTCATCTGCAAGGATACGCCTGTCAGTGATCACCGCAGATGCACCGCTGTCGCTGATCGAACGCTTGAACGGCTCTATCAAAAACTCGTGCAAGACCGCCTTTGAGGGCGATACGTCCATCCACTCAACATCGGTATCCGTCAGATAATATCCCGACATCGCCGCCGACGCACCCGCGTAACTCACTCCGCGCGCAAACTCGGTCGCCAACGTCTGAGAAAGATACGTGTCCTCAGACATTTCATTTCTGTATGGCGACAGCTTGACCTTTGCGCCCGGCGTCGCTATGACGTTCGAAACGGGGGTAGTCATAGAAAGTGCAACCTCTCCCGACAGCTCGTATATAAGCTCTTTGTCCCATGAGTGCGCCAATGCCTGAGGCGAAGGATATTCGCTTTCCTTGAGCATTCGACGCATATTCAAATAGGCAAATCCCGATATGCCGAGGCTCGCCCTCTCTCCGTCAGATAAGGACATAATGTCGGTGAGTATTCTCACCTTATCGTCGTCCGTAAGACTTGAGATCATACTGTTATATTTAAGCATTGTTTTCTCCAAAGTTTAAAAGGATTGTTTTACGCATAAAATTTCGCTGTTTGTAATCGTTTACAAAAGAGATATAACCGTCAACGCAGCGACGAGTAACACAAGCGCTACTGCCATCAGCGCCGATATCAGCTTGAATCCCGACAATTCAAACGAGCCCTTCGAAAATCCGATATTAAATATGCTCGCCTTACGGGTCGATCTTGGAGGGGTATAATATGCGTTTACTCTCTTTCCCGTAGCCTTATACGTATATTTTTCCGCATAGGCTCTGACGAAGCGTATTTTGAAATCAACGCATTCGTTCGATACTGGTATTCCAACGTTCGAGGTGAAGCTCTCGCCTGCCTCGACGTTTATATCCTTATATGATAGCTGACGCGTGTTCAAAACGGCGCCGTCACGATCAAGCTCTGTCAGCACAAAATGCGCCGATCTCAATGCTGTCTCGGTATCGTTCGAGCAACGCAGAAGCAGATGCTTAACCCCATCTCTGTACACGAACATAAATTGCTTTACGCTTATTAATCCTTCGGCTTGCGGATATTCGTAAATACCCTTTACCGTGATCTTATTCTTCTCACTCATTTGATTTTAAGACCGCCTTTTCTCTTTATAAGGAACATAGCGCCCAAGCCGACGATACCTATTGCCAGCGACGCGACCAACACCAATGCTCCGTTTATTCTAAGCTCGGGAACGTACACAAAATACGTACGCAAAACGTCTAAGAATCTGTTCACCGTAGCTTTGAGAATAAATGACTCCGCCACCGTCAACGCAAGCACCGAGCAAGCGAAAATAATCCCTCTCGTCTTATCAAACGTCAAGGTTGCACCCACGGTGACCTTTTCTTCGTTGACAGAGTCAAGCAGAAGCGTTATGTACGAGGTTTCCTTGGGCAACGCAACGCGCTTTGAGCATCCTGCGGGACCTATAATGTCGGTTACCTTAAGCACGTCTATTACTCTGCCGCATCTGTCAAAAGCAACCGCGGAATATCCTATACGCGTCACCTCACCAGTGACCTTGCATCTTACGTATTTTACTCCGTCGTCGACAAAAAGTATATATGAGCTCACATATTTTCGGAGCGCAGGGTGCGGCTCGTAAAGTATTCCCCTGCCACCCGTGTACGTGTATTTCTTGAGGCCTCTGTCCTGTATGGGACACTTGAAGCGAAGCAACAAGGACGGCAACAAGGATCCCACAGCAAAAACGTATATAGCTATACTGAAACAGCACAGCATTATTTCAAACACGACCTTGAATATGGTATCAACAATCATAAGATCTCTCCAAAATAGATAATTAAATCAGGATCAATTTACCTGACCGTATTTCTCGAAAAATTCCTGCATCTGCTCGGTTGTGATATATCCGTCGGAATTGGGAATCTCTGTTATCATAGCATCAGCTATAACCTTCGCAACCTCCACGGGAATATCCACTCCGTAGTCCTGCAAGTATTCAACCGTATAATTGGCAAGAGTTTCTACCTTCTTTTCATGGGACTGACCGTTCATTCGGTTGAACTGCTCCGTGATATCCTCCATCAAGTCCTGATATTCCTCTACGTCATATCCATCGAATTTGATCGTGCTCATTAATGAGTTCATTGCCAAAAGGTGCAGACTGTCTATCAGAGGCACGGTTCTCGGATTTTTTTCGAGCTCGCTGATAAGCGCGTCCAAAAAGCTACCGTCCTCCATGACCGCCATCATAGCCTCGTAATCACCGTAGGTCTCAAGAATTCCCGAATCCATGATTATTCCGCAAACGCGAACTATCGTAGTAAGATCCTCTCCTACGGTATCGGGTGTCGTTGCCGCCAAAACCGAAAAAATGCTATTGGTAAAGGCAGATATCGAAGCGTTAAAATCGGGGCAAGCTATTCCCATAAAATCACTGCCCACTGCCCAATTTCGCGAAGCCGAGGATACGAGCGAGGATGACACAAGACTTAAAAAATAAGAATCGTCTATCGTTTCGCATATATGTTCAAGCTTTTCAACGTCCTCGCCACTAAAATTGTTGAGATCGGAAACCGCAGGCGCGACTTCAACGATATCTTTCGCTATATTTGAAACTGACTTTATCTCTCGGCTGAGCATGACGGTGTGCCCGTCGATCTCGGTCCTTGCACTCATATCGTAGACCGCCTTACCACCGCAATAATATATCACGGTTCCTGCAAAGTCGTTTGCATAATCGGATACAATATCCAATCCGTTTGACAATTCGTTTTTCTCTGTCTCATCATCCGCGTCGACTTGCTCCACCTGTTGCTCTGATACGTCGCTGTATGCTATGTTTATAATGGAATCTGTCGTCTTGAGCGTACCGATCAGCGGCGAAAACAGTATTACTGTGATCAAAAATCCGTTAATGCCTCCAACAACTGCTCCTATTTGCTTGTTGTTGCGTTTGTACCAGGTGTCGTTCTCTGCTGAACGTTCCTTGGTCTTGCCATCATCGTTGAGTACTTTTTTATAAACAATCGACATAACGATATGACAAATCAACTGCAATATCAAAAAGATCAATGCCATTATTATCGGAGATACCGCCATAGTCATAACCGCACCCATTATGGTCTTAAAGCGATCTACGCTATTGAACAAGTCCACGAAGGATTCGTTCTCTTCCAAAACGGACAGCACAGCATTGCCTATCGAGGAGGAAATCGCACGTGAGATCAGACAGCCCATCATAAGTGAGAAAACGACAGACAAAAGGCAGACGAAGGTTTTAAAACTTCCTCTGCGATATCCGTTATAAGCACCCTTCCCCACACTGAAGGTAATTGCGACTATTAAAACAAGTGAAAAGATCGTGAACGTCATTTTATCTCCATTCTATTGCAAGATCGGATTTTAAATAAAAAACCAATCGAAATATTGCCAGCGCTATATAAATCAATTTTTAATACAGATAGATTAATTATAACTCTTAAAGAAGAATTTGTCAATAACAATTTGACCGCACAATCCTTTTTATACAAAAAAGCACGCCAAACGGTTCGTTTGACGTGCTTTCTTTATTTGATTGGTTTACATCCACAATGCCGCGGCACCCATAATGCCCGCGTCGTTTTCAAGCATTGCGGTCACTACCTTTACCTGCGGTCCCTTTGTACCTGCGTAAATGTCGCGGTCAAGCCCCGCCTGCACGGGCTTAATCAGACCGTCGCCCTGCTTGCAGACACCGCCGCCGAGGATGACTGCCTCCGGTCTGAACATATTGGCTATGTTAGCAATACCTGTGCCGAGCATCTCGATATAGTTGTCGACTACTTTTCTTGCGCTCTCGTCTACGTCGTAATAGTCGAACGGGGTCTTGCCGTTGACATTTTCGATGTCGCCGATCTCCCACATTTTACTGTCCTTATTGGCAAGCATAGCGCGCTTGGTGTCACGGATCAGTGCGGTTGCAGAAGCGTAGGTCTCAAGGCATCCGCATCGTCCGCAGGTACACTGCTCTCCGCCCGCAACGATGACCGCGTGGCCAAGCTCCGCGCCTGCGGAACGGTTGCCCTCAAAGAGCTTTCCGTTTATGATGATTCCTCCGCCGACACCCGTGCCGAGCGTGAGCATAACTGTATTGTTGTAGTCCTTACCGCAACCGAATTTTGTCTCACCGAGTGCGGCAACGTTAGCGTCGTTGGCGATCCTTACGGGGAGTCCGACGAGCTGCTCGAGCTCCTTCGCGATCGAGAAATCTGCCCAGCCGAGATTGTTGGAGTAGATGACCTCTCCTCGCTCACTGTCGATCATTCCGGGCACGCCCATGCCGATACCTTCGACGTCGTTTGCGGTCATATTTGCCTTTTTGAGCAAGGAATTGCAAAGGCTTGCAATATTCTTCAAAACAGTTTCGGAGCCGCCGTCGCTTTCGGTGGGGACTTTATCATTGACGATTATTTTGCCCTCGTCGTCGATGATTCCACCCTTGATGAAGGTGCCTCCAAGGTCGATTCCAATGTAATACTTGCGGATTTCAGTCATGATGATCTCCATTTCTCCCTTAAGGGTATATTTTCCGTAATTTGCGGGGATAAAATAGCTGTCTCCGACGGATATTTTCTGTCCGTCGATCTCACCCTCACCCTTAACACAGCAGATGCAGGCGAAGGTCTTTTCGTTTGTAGAGAAAGTATCGTTTTTAACGGATATTTTGCGTACGCTAAAATATTTGCTGACTCCGAGCAGGTTGCCGCCAAGCGATGTCTTCTCGAATTTTTCGAGATTTGTAACGCGGAGCGCCTTTTCGACGTGAAGCTCTCGCTCGTTGCCATTAGCGTCCTTTCTGCCGTAGTCGTAGACACGGTAGGTGAGGTTACTGTTCTGCTGTATCTCGCAGATCAGACAACCCTTGCCGATTGCGTGGATCGTTCCCGACGGAATGAAATAGCACTCGCCAGCCTTGACCTCATAGAAGTTGAGCAGATCGGTAAGTCTCTTTTCGGCAATGGCTTTTTCGTATTCTTCTTTGGTTACGCTCTCGCGGAATCCGAGATAGATGCCCGCCCCCTGCTCTGCTTCAACGATGTACCACATTTCAGTTTTGCCGAAGGAATTTTCGTTCTTCAACGCGTATTCGTCCGAGGGGTGCACCTGTACCGAAAGATCCTGCTTGGCGTCGATGAATTTTATCAGCACGGGAAAGAAGGAAAAGTCCTTGATATGCTCGCCGAGATCGGCTTCCGTTGCGGTTTCTGCAAGCGTTTTACCGTCTGATAGCTTTGTCATACCGTCCTTATGAAAAGACAGCTCCCAGCTCTCCGCACAAGGAGATTTTTCGGTCTCCTTACCGTAAATTTCTTTTAGTTTGTTTCCGCCCCAAAGGTAGTCCTTACATTCGGGGTACAGCTTTTGTATTTGCATAACTTTCTCCGTTTCAACAGTTATAGATATATTGTATCATAAATCTTGCGTTATTTCAAGGATTTCATAAAAATTTCTCCCACATAATTTTATTCGGTGGATTTATGAAAAAAGATCACGCGAGCCTTAATGGATCGCGTGATCTTTAATTTGCTTTGATTAGCGTTTGATACTTCCGATCACCGAAAAAACGGCAAATACGACGAGGTCGGTCACAACAACGGTCGAGCCGACGGGTGTGCTTGCCACGATCGAGATCAGAATGCCGATCAAGGCACAGACGACCGAGATGATCGCCGAGCAGATCACAACTCCGCGAAAGCTCTTGAAAAGTCGCATAGCCGAGAGCGCGGGAAAGATGATAAGTGCCGAAACGAGAAGCGATCCGACGAGATTCATCGCGAGCACAATTATCACGGCGATAACAACTGCAATCAGCAGATTGTAGGCTTTGGCACGGATTCCCGTTGCCTGAGCAAAGCTTTCGTCGAACGTGACCGCGAAGATCTTGTTATAAAAGACTACAAATACCGTTAAAACGAGCGCCGAGAGGATAAGGCAGGTCCAGACGTCACCTTTGCTCAAGGTGAGGATCGAGGTCGAGCCGAAAAGAGTGCTGCAGACGTCGCCCGAGACGTTTGCTGATGTTGAAAAGACGTTTTGCAAGAGATAACCCACCGCAAGCGCGCCGACAGAGATCATAGCTATGGCGGCATCTCCCTTGAGCTTGGAGCCCTGCCCCATTGAGAGCAATATGATCGCCGAAGCCACGGTGACGGGCAAAACAAGTGCCATTTGCTCGGTCAGACCGACCACCGCCGCTACCGACATCGCACCGAAGGCAACGTGGGAAAGTCCGTCTCCGATAAAGGAAAATCGCTTGAGAACAAGCGTCACTCCAAGCAAGGACGAGCAGAGGGCGATCAGGACACCGACTATCAGGGCATTTCGAACGAAGTCGAAGCGCAGATACGTCGCAAGCTTATCAAAAATTTCGATCATACTCCCTCTCCTCCCTGCGAAAACTCTTGTCTGATGCCGCTTTTCAGGTAATCCTCGGTCTTGCCGAAGAAAAGTGGCTTATGGCTGACGTGAAGGATATGGCTCGCGTATTTTATGGCGGCTGAGATATCGTGCGAGATCATAATAACTGTGATTCCGTAGTCCTTGTTGAGCTTATTTATCTGCTCGTAAAGCTCCGCGGTCGCTTTGGGGTCGAGTCCCGCAACGGGCTCATCGAGGAGCAGCATTTTTGAGGTTGCGCAAAGGGCTCTTGCGAGCAATACTCTCTGCTGCTGACCGCCCGAAAGCTCACGGTAACAACGGTCCGACAGATGTGATATGCCCATTTTCTCCATATTCTCGCGTGCGAGTTCTTTTTCTTTCTTGGTGTAAAACGGGCGCAGGCCGCATTTATTGAGGCAGCCCGAAAGGACTATCTCATAGACCGATGCGGGAAAATCCCTTTGCACCTCGGTCTGCTGCGGAAGGTAGCCGATCTCGTTTTGCTTCAGCCCCTCACCTGTGCAGATCTTGCCCGACAAGGCAGGTCTTAAGTGAAGTATGGTTTTCATAAGTGTGGTCTTACCCGAGCCGTTTTCGCCGACTATGCAGAGATAGTCTCCCGAGTTGACCTCGAAATCAAGCCCCTCTACCACTGTTGTATTATCATATCCCAACGTCACGTTCTGAACGGTTAGTAACGCCATTAAAGTCTCCATTCTGCCGCCGACGCGGCTTTTTGTCAATTAAGTGCTGCTTTCAGCACTTCAAGATTTTCTTTCATTACCGAGAGGTAGGTGGTTCCGTTTGCCATATCGGTGGCAGTCACCGACTGCATCGAATTGAGGGTGCGAACCTCTACTTTCTTTGCCGACGAATTTTCTATAACGGTACGCGCGAGCTTACCGTCCGAGCCGTCGATCACGAGCAGGCTTCCGACTCCCGAGGCTTCAAGCTTGTCCACGAGGAATGCAATAGTCTCAAAGCTCGCGTCAGTCTCGGTGCTACAGCCCGAAAAGGCGGCGAAATATTCAAGAGAATAGTCGTCAACGAGGTAGCGGAACGGAAAGCGGTCGGCAAATATAAGAGTGTTGAATTTTGCGCTCTCGATCGCCGCTTTATATTCCCCGTCGAGCACCGATAGCTGCTCGCAATAGCGGGTCGCGTTTTCGGTATACTCATCAGCATTATCGGGGTCGATCTCGGAAAGCCTGTTTGCTATATATTCACAGCACTTTCTCGCATTTTCAAGCGAGAGCCAAACGTGCTCGTCGATAGCTTGTCCGTGATCCTCCTCGTCGTGATCGTGGTCGTGCTCCATGCCGTCCGCGATCTCCTCCTCTACCACTCGGTCGGCAAGGACCTCGGTGAGATTTATAACTGTCATTTCGTCATTTGCGACGTTTTTCAGGGCATCCTCCACCCAGCTTTCGCTATTGCCTCCGACGTATATGAAAAGGTCACACTCGGATATCGTCACAAGGTCGGCGACCGACGGCTGATAATTGTGAATATCCGTGCCGTTTCGCAAAAGCAACGTGACCTCTGCCTCCTCCGCACGCTCGCCGAGGATCTGCATTACCCAATCGTATTCGGGAAAAATTGTTACGACTATTTTTAGTCCGTCGAGCTCTTTTGGCGTATCGTCACACGACACCGCGCACGCGACCAATATGACCGCGAGCACTACCAAAAGTATTCTTGTATAATTCTTTACGCCTGACATTTTTTGCACGTGCCGTAGAGAACGGTCTTCTCCTTGTTTATATGGAATCCTTCCGATGCGGAGAGTGCCGCCTGCATTCTGCGCTCGCTTTCGGCGTTCATGTGAAAGACCTTTCCACATTCCACACAGGTCAGATGTATTGAATTTGCGCAATGCTCCTTGTCGATGAATCGGTAAAGCAGATCGCGGCTGCCCTTGTTTATCTGACAGCGCACTACTCCCTCCTCCTTCATGCTCGCGAGGTTTCTATATATCGCGCTCAAGCTGATGCCCTGATCCGCCAAAGCTGTGTGAATGTCTTTCACAGTAAAGTATTCGTGAGGGTGGCTGCAGAAAAATTCGTGCAGCATTTTTCTTTGTTCGGTATGATACTGAGCCATTGTTCTGTCTCCAAATATGCGAATGATTTGCAAATATTTTACCACAGATCAATCAATTTGTCAAGAGCTTTTGCGAACTGTTCGCAAATTTTCATTCAGGTTTTTCCTGTGAATTATCTTGCTTTAGTGTGGTCAGAAAAATGCAAAACGCGAAGGCATATATTCCGACTCCCGACGATATTTTCAGCATCAGATAGAGAGCGACGGTCCAGATCGCAAAAAGCGAGATTGCGGTAGTGAACGATAAGACCCTTTCTGCAAATCGCTCGTTTGAGATTGCAGCAACGGCACAATACAGCACTCTGCCACCGTCAAGCTTTGCGATCGGTACAAGGTTTGTGACCGCGTGGACCACCGACGACACCGCGAAAAAGCCGAGATAGCCCCACGCGTCGCTCTGCCCCGACTCCAACAGCTCCGATGCTTTTTCAAAAAGCACGAGCGCCGATGCTCCGCTTGCCCTTGAAATAGCGAAAATTACCGCGGCGGCAACAATATTTGCCAGTGGTCCCGCCAACGCGAGAAAAAACTCGCTTTTATACGAGATCAGGTGCTCGTCGGTCTCTATTTTTGCGCCGAATATACCGAATTTTATCTCTTTCAGCTTGATATTTTGCATTTTTGCCGCCAAAATATGTCCTGCTTCGTGCAAAAGCGCCGCAAGCGCGTATATGACAAAGGGCTTTACTCCGTTACATATCATTACTGCCAAAAACAGCAGAATTCCGCCAAGTCCGTATCTGATCTTTCTCAATTTATCTCTCCGATCACGTTTTTTATAAATTTATGTCGGCTCGGAAAAGAATATTTATATTTTTTGTGAAATTACTTGACAATCACTCGACCGTATGATATGATATAATATGTATTAAAATATATTACTAAAATTGCGACTTTTTTGAAAGGAATTTGATTTATGAATCTTCAGATCAAGGACGAGCTTATTCCCGGTACAAAGCTTCTTCGCTCGGAAATGGGCGGTGTTACAGGACTTGAATTTCTCTCTAAAATCTTCTTTATCTCAAACGGAGTCATGCTCACGCAGATACGTGAGATCTCGGGCATTGACGGTACTACCCTGCAAAACTGGACCAAGCGCGGCTGGGTAATGAATTCAAAGCTGAAAAAGTACAGCATTGATCAGGTTGCGCACATTCTCATTATCAATATGCTGCGCTCCTGCATGCAGCTTGATAAGATCGCGTTCCTCATCGAGTACATTAACGGCAAGATCGACGACACAAGCGACGATATCATTGAGGACTCCGTGCTCTACGATTACATATGCAGAGTTCTTGACAGACTGATGACCTATGAGGTATGCTCTCTCGGATCGGTTCGCGTTGCTATTGAGGAAGAAACTCAGGACTATCAGGAAAAGATGCCTGGTGCAAGAGAAAGACTCTCCCAGGCGCTTGAAATAATAGTCGTTGCCTACTACGCTTCGCTCATCAAGAAGCATTCCGACGCTATGCTTGCGGAGCTCTCCTGCGGAAAGAAGTTTTAAGGTATGAGGAAAGCTAAAATATTCGACGTTGTCGTCGATTCGTTGATATACCTACTCTCTATGCTCGCTGCTTGTCTCGTTTGCATGTGCGCCGAGATATTGCTTGTAAAGATCGTGGACGTATGCGTAGCGATCGATTACTTTACGTTGTGCATCATCCGCACGGTGATATACACGCTTGGAGTGAACGCAACTCTTTCCGCTATCGCTTATCGCGATGGATACAAGAGTGCAAAATGCTCTATCGTAGGAACGTTCATCTCCTGCTCTCTTGCCTCTGCACTTCACTTTCTTGTGAGCCTTCTTTTTGGCTTTGAGGCGTTTTGTGCGGGCGGCGTACGCTTTATCACGGGATTGGTCAAGTTCGGCACGTCGCTGTCGGCAAGCTATATGATAGCAGGACTTCATCTCGCAGACTTTGTTGCGGTATTTTTCATCAACAGCTTTGTTTATTGCATTCTGATGACGGCATTCAAAAAGGTTGGCGAGAGGCGCAGGCTTATCGACCGCGAGCAGCTGACCGGCTCGGCTTCTTCGTCTGTTGAGGACGACAAGTCGGACAATTAAAATCTATTGAGGTAGAAATGGTACTCGAAAACAACAAGGATAGAATTATAATCAAGGCGAAAAGCAAGCCGATGATCTCAGTGCCCGAAGGGGAGATCGATCAAAAACAGCTACTTTTCGATATTTGTGAGGCGATCCGCGAGGGCGGATACGACCCCGTATCGCAGATAGTGGGATACATTATCTCGGAAGACCCCACTCACATTACGAATTACAAAAACGCAAGAACACTTATTGGAAAGCTGGAGCGCGACGAGCTGCTCAAGCAGATGGTACAGAGCTACATTGATTCTGTTACCGACGAGATAGATTCACGGAATTTAAAGAAATGACTTTATCAAATTTTAGGATAATCACAAGGGACGGTCAGGTCGAGTCGCTTCCCTCTGCCAGCAGCGTTGTAGCGCTCGGAACCTTTGACGGCGTTCATATCGCGCATCGCGCTCTTTTGGCAAGTGCAAGAGAGCTTGCAGAACGCGTGGGGGCAAGGCTCGTCGGCGCGTGGTGCTTCTCTATGCCGCCTGCTTCGTTTATTCTCAAGACGAACGTACCTATGCTGACGTCTCTTGAAGAAAAGGTAGATATGATGCTCTCCCTTGGGCTCGATTTCGTTGCCGTGGGAGATTTTGAGGACTTTTGCTCTATGAGCGCGGAGTCCTTTATTAGCGACGTGCTCGTGGACAAGCTCGGTTGTGTCGGGGCGGTATGCGGATACAATCATCGCTTTGGGCACAAGGGACTTGGCGATCCTACTACTCTTGCCACCGCACTTGGCGAGCAAAATGTGGTCGCGGTTCCCGAGATCAAGTATAACGGCATAACTGTCAGCTCATCGGTTATCCGCGCTTATATTGAGGACGGTCGACTTTCAGAGGCAAACGCTATGCTCGGCAGACCATTCTCGCTTACCGCGGAGGTCGTCGGGGGCAAAAAGCTCGGTCGCGAATGGGGATTTCCGACTGCAAATCAGCTCTTCCCCACTGATTCGGTAAAGCTGAAAAACGGCATTTATGCTACTGTCTGCACTGTTGACGGCAAGCGTATGACTTCGGTATCCAACGTCGGTGTTCGCCCGACTATTTCTGACGAGGCGGATTCTCACGCGGTCAACTGCGAGACCTATATTCACGGCTTTTCGGGCGACCTTTACGGTAAGAAGGTGACCGTTGAATTTTACGAGCTTTTGCGCGAGGAGAAGAAATTTAATTCACTTGACGCACTCAAGGAGCAGATTGGTAAGGATATAGATGCTTCTGTTAGATATTTTTCCCAAAACCCTTTTTGAAAAAAGGGTTCTGGACTCCCAAAAACTTCCCTAAAAAATTTGAAATAAAATTTATCCGGTAGTGGAGTTTTCAAAGTTGAATTTGATTTTTTCGCTTGACTACTAAACGAAAAAAAGAAAGGAGTCGCTATGCTAAATAAAAAAAGGCGCTTTGTCATTGTGCTGGCGGCGCTTTTCATAATTTTGACGACTGTTTTGACAGTCTTGCCTGCGGCGGCTGTGGAGTCGCCCGAGGTTGACGGCGGCGAGGCGATCGTCTTATACGACAAGACTCACAAACGGTATATTGTTGAGGAAAACGGGTTTGCAATGCTCAACACCTCGACGAGCGCGAAAATAATGATGGGGCTTATCGCGTGCGAAACGCTTTCCGACCGACTTGATCAGACCGTGACGATAACGGAGGATATGATTTCAGGCGCTTCGGGATACAGTATGTCGCTCAAGGTCGGCGAGAAAATTAAAATTGAGGATCTTCTCTACGGCGCGATATGCGGCTCGTACAACGATGCGGCTTATGCGCTCGCTCACATCTGCGGCGGCTCGGGCTTTGTGGATATGATGAACGACCGCGCGCTTGAGCTCGGAGCAAAAAACACGACTTACGTCAATCCCATCGGATATCCCGACAGCAGCTCTATGATCACGACGGCATACGACACGCTCAAAATCGCGATTGCCGCCTCGGACAACGAGCTTTATATGAGTATCTGCTCGGCGGTCAGGCACACTATGGCGCAGACGAACAAGAGCGCCGAGAGAGTGATCTACAACCGCAATTATCTCGTTTGCTCGGCTACAACCGGCAGCTATTATAACGCGAAATGCAAGGGACTCAACGCAGGCTACTCGGGCGAGGCGGGCGGCTGGAGCGTTGTGACTCTTATTGAGGACGACGGAGCCGAATACATCTGTGTTTTGCTCGGTGGCAAAGAAAATGCCGACGGAAGTGAGATCTACGCTTACGAGAGTGTGAACACGCTTGCAAATTGGGTCTGCAAGACCTACGACGACTATACTATATTCCCTGCCGGTGCGCAGGTTGGCACGACCAATATTGGTCTTGTCGGAGTTACTACGAACGATGCTCCGTATATTGCGGCAGACGATCTGACGGTCTACGTTCCTGCGGGATGCGAGGTTTCGTATCACGTTGAGATCGACAAGGATCTGAAAGCGCCTATTGCGGAGGGCACGGTCATCGGAAAAGTGATCGCAACTGCCGATGGCGACAAGGTCGGCGAGGTCGATCTGCTGCTGAAAAACAGCTATGAGGCGAATTCCATTATGGTAGTCATCGACAAGATCGGCTCGTACACGATGAGCCGCGCGTTTGTTGCAACGGTAATTTGCTTTGTCGTGCTGCTTGCGGCGGTGCTTATTTATAGGTACGTAAATAGATATAATTCTCGTGGAAAATATACGAGGAGAAGATAAAAACACGGAAGCTTGTGCTTCCGTGTTTTTGGTTTTATGGGTTATTTCCATCTACCAAGCTCCTCACGCTTTTTCTGCTCTTCGAACTCTCTTTTCCACTGCTCGTATTTTGCTTTTTCTGCTTCCTTGGCTTGCTTGGTTTCCTTTATTACAAGGGGTAAAGAAACAAAAATGTTTATTAATGCGGTGATCAAAATGACTGCCAGAGAAGAATACATTTTTATTTCGTACTTAAAAAATACAATAAAGGGAATGAGAAATGCCGCGCCCCAAATCATAGAATACGTACAAATCAACGAAATCTTATCGGGAGGTGTCGAGGGCTTCACAATTTCAAACTCCCCCTCACCCTTTTTGTCTTTGGAATATTTAAAATCGAAGGTGTGGGTATACGTATGCCATCTTCCGTGTCTGAAAAAACTTTTTGATCGGTATGC
>JAZSGD010000198.1:0-5280 GCA_045532555.1 Eubacteriales bacterium
AACTTGATGTAAAAAGCGTCCATATCTTACCTTTCAATAAAGAGCCGCCCAAGGCGGCTCTTTATTCATAAAATTAACCTAATTATAACGGAATGGCACCAAGACCCCAATCGTTTCCACCGGATGAACTGTCCTCTTCGGTATTCTCTCCGCCATTTTCTCCAGATGTACCTTCACCCTCAGGATTGGTCGTCGTTCCCTCGGGATCCTCGGTCGTAGCAGGTTCCTCGGTCGTGTCGGGATCCTCCGTCGTAGCGGGTTCCTCGGTCGTGTCAGGATCCTCCGTCGTGTCGGGATCCTCTGTCGTATCGGGATCCTCTGTTGTGTCGGGATCCTCAGTCGTGTCGGGATCCTCGGTCGTGTCGGGATCTTCCGTCGTGTCGGGATCATCTGTCGTTTCAGAGGACTTGGTCGTTTCAGAGGAATTTGTTGTCTCCTCGATGTCAACCGTCGTCTCGGTAACCGTAGTAGTTTCCTCTGCCGCAGAAGAACTTTCTTCCACGCCACTCGTAGTGTCCTCGCCGCCTTTTCCTCCGCACGATACCATCAGTAACAGCATAGCGGCAACGATCGAACAAGCTAATAATTTCTTAATAACGTTCTTTTCTTTCATCTTAAAATTACTCCTCTATGGTAACTTCAATAAAAGTTATAACCTCGGACTCAACGTAACCTCCAAGAGCCGTTTCCTCTGTGACGTCGGTAGGATCCTTATCTGCACTGCCCTTAACGGTGGTGTTTTCATTTGCACCGCCCTTAGCAGTAGTATTTTCACCCTTCTCGCCACTCAAGGTGGTTTCATTATCCTTGTTTCCGCCCTTATTACCCTTGTTTCCGCACGCGCAGAAAACTGCGGAGAGAGCCAAAAGTATTACAAGAAATACAGCTATAATTTTAATGCTTTTCATAAAATCCTCCTAAAAGCCGTCGGACGACGATCCGATCAGCATTCTCTGTCATAAATTATATCATATCAAATGTTAATTGTCAAGGAAAAAACGACACAATGAGAAATTTTGTTAATTGAGCGAATAGTCTCGCCAAGACCCGTCAAACAATTTTCTTTGTGAGTATTTAACTTAAAGCAAAAACAAAAGATATAAAACGAGGTGTTATTATGAGCCGTGCCGTCAAAACAGCGAGCAATCATTCTCCCCACAATCCAGCCGTACACCCAATATTAAGTCTCTCCCGAACCGTCGCCAAGGAAGCATTCGGCGATCGGTCTCGCCCGTGGGAAGCGATCATCAATATATCCTCATATATAAGAGAATACGGTCCCAAGCTCCCCTACGACCAGTACGACGAGATCGCCGAGGACGTCTGGGTGCACGTATCGGCATACCTTGCCCCGACGGCAAAAATAGAAGCCCCCGCAATAATCTGCGGAGGCGCAAGAATATGTAATCATACCCTCGTCGAGCGCTCGATAATCGGCTCGTTTTGCACAGTAGGAGAAATGACGACCGTAAAAAACAGCATAACCTTTGATCGCTCGCGCCTCTGCGGTCACAATTCTCTGTCACACTCGATTTTGGGATATGAAGCCATACTCGGAGAAGGCACAAAGGTGTCGGACACAAGGCTCGACGCACTCAACGTTTCGATAGCCCTGCCCGACGGCACGTTCTTTTCGGGGAGATCGCGTTTCGGAGCCATCATCTGCGACGGAGCAAGGGTTGGCGCATCGTGTGTCGTCAACCCGGGCAGCGTGATAGACTCAAATGCCCTGATCTACCCTATGTCCTCGGTGACGGGCTACGTCCGCCCCTATTCAAACGTAAAATGATCAAAGTCAACCCACATCAACTCAAAATTTCGTTGCCCAAAAATCACGGATCGGTTATGCTGGACCGATCCGTTTTTATATATTCACTGCTGATTCCTCAGCCCCTTTGGGTAGTGGTTTTTGCAAACACCGTTGCTCACCTTTCCACCGCCGACCGCGCAACCGTCTATCAGCACCGCCGCCCAGCCGTCCGCCTTATCCTCAAAGCTCTCAAAGCCCTCGACCGCGATCTCAAGTCCGCGCAAATATTGCGCCGCCTGCACCGAATCGCCGCCGAGCAAGATCTTGCGTTTAAAGCAAGCACCGTATGCCGAGAAAAGCTGATGATGGGGCACAAGTCTTTTTCCCACAAGCTCTCCAACGCAAACTCCCGCCGCAAATACCGAATATTTCGGCAGAGCGATCTTCGGCTTTATGTATATGTTTCCGTTCAGGTATGCCAGCTCGTAAAAATCCTTGTCAAAGCTGTCGGCAAGCAGATTTTCGTCAATAAAGCTTTTAGCGGCAGCGATCGCTTCAAGCTCCTGCTTGTCGGGCTTCTGCGCACCACCCTTTTTGCCCTTCTGCTTCACGGTCGACTCATTTTTGCAGAAATTATCTCCACGTCTGCGCATGACCGCAATAAATTGGCCCTCACCCGCCGAAACGTGAGGATAAAATCTCCGAGTCTTCGTCATATCATATCGGCAACCCTCAAAGCAGATTCCGTCAGACGTGACCTGTCTCAATCCCTCCGCGACCTCATAAAGCTCAAAATCGGGATATTTGTCGAGAAACCACTCCACGTTCATCTCGTTTTCTTCAAGCGAAAAGGTGCAGGTCGAATAGATCAGATATCCGTTCTGCGAAACACATTTTTCAACGTTCGTAAGGATCTCTCTCTGCCTCTCGGCGCACATCTCGACGTTTTCCTCGCTCCACTCGTCAATGGCAAGCGAGTTTTTGCGGAACATACCCTCTCCCGAGCAGGGCGCGTCGCACAGTACCACGTCAAACTCGGCAGGATAGGTCTCGGCAAGCACCGCTGTGTCAAGATTAACAACGACCGTGTTTACACAGCCCATTCTCTCCACGTTGCTTTGCAATATGCGGCATCGTTTTGCCTCGTACTCATTGGCAACCACAACTCCGCGGCTTCCAACGGCGGCCGCAAGCTGCGTGGTCTTACCACCTGGCGCCGAGCAGGAATCAAGCACTCTTGCGCCCTCTTTTATTTCGATCGCGTGCACGGTCGCCATGGCGGAGGGATCCTGCATATATATCATTCCCGAATGGTGACAAGATAGCCGACCGGGTGTTTTTTCTTCGGTATAGTAAGCATCGGACGGAAAAGTTGCTTTTCTTTTGTCTATTTGCACGTCAGCCGCTTCGAAATCACCGACGGAGCATTTGATAGTATTCACTCTGAAGCCTCTGACCGCTTCACCCGATTCTATCGCTCGAAAAAAAGCATCGCTCTGCTGACCGAGCAACCTCTCCATTCTCTCCTTGAATTTTTCAGGAAGCATATCAATCAATCCTTTCGCCCGTGTTAGTCAAATCAAGCAAAATTGCCCCGAGCTCGTCCGCATTATCGGCAAAATGACTCGCGCCGCTTGCCGCAAGCTCATCTCTGCCCCTAAATCCCCACGTAACGCTGACACACGGGATATTCGCGTTCTTCGCAGTCTTGATATCGACCTCCGAATCTCCAACGTAGATCGCCTCGTCGCAACCAAGCTCCTTCATAGCAAGCAAAACGGGATCAGCCGAGGGCTTGCGACGAATATCGTCTCTATCACCGAGCGCAAAGTCCACAAGATTCGGAAAATGCAGATCACACAGATAGCGCGCCGCACCGTCGGGCTTGTTGGAAACTACCGCTATTTTAAATCCAAGTTTTCTCAACCGACCGAGCAAATCAACGATATTTTCGTAAGGTTTGGTCTTGATACCCGAGTTCTTTTCGTAATATTCCTTGTATTCCTCTAAAAATCGCTCAAAAGCTTCCCCATCAAGCGCTCCGTCAAGCGAACGCTTAATAAGATATCTCGCTCCGTTTCCTAAAAAGCGGCGGATCTCAAGCCGGTCTTTAGGCAAATATCCATATTTTTCGAGCATATAGTTAACGCAATCCGTCAGGTCGTCCAAGGTGTCGAGCAACGTGCCGTCAAGATCAAAAATTATAGCCTTTTTACAATCCATTATGTTCCCTCGCAATTCAATTAAACAACATAATTTTATACCATTATCGCTGTTTTGTCAATGTCTTTGCCAAAAAGAATCTGCAACCTATCGACAAAATACGTAACCTTTCGCCCCGTGACAGCTATACTGATAATGGGGAACTCCCAATATACGATCCGGAGATGAATTTTATGAATAAAACCTATAAACTGTGCGACATTTCCGCAGGCGAGTCGGCAAGAATAGTCGAGATCTTGCCCTGCGGTGATATCAGGCAGCGATTTTTAGATATCGGACTTATACGCGGAACGAAGATCAAATGTCTGCACCGAAGCCGAGGCAACGACATGAAGGCATACCTGATACGCGGAGCCGTGATCGCAATACGAAACGAGGATTGCAGATCTGTTTTGGTCGAAAAGGAGGTGGAATGCGATGGGACTGACGAGAAAGAGCACGGGAGCAGACCTGAACCGACAGAAGAACGGCAAATGTACCCCTGAAATCAAGATTGCGATAGCAGGCAACCCAAACGTTGGGAAAAGCACGGTCTTCAACGCTCTGACGGGAATGAACCAGCACACGGGAAACTGGACGGGCAAGACTGTCGCTCTTGCCGAGGGTTACTTCAACCTTGGTGGAAAAACCTGTGTCGCAGTTGACGTTCCGGGTACATATTCGCTTGTGACAAGGTCAGCCGAGGAGGAGATAGCAAAAGAGGTTTTGTGCTCCCCCGACATAGATGCCATAGTGGTGGTCTGCGACGCTACTTGCCTTGAAAGAAACCTGATCTTAGCGCTTCAGATACTTGCTTTGAGGCGACCGACCGTCATCTGTGTCAACCTTCTCGACGAGGCAAAACGAAAAGGCATTGATATAGACCTCGATTTGTTAGGGCAAAGACTCGGCGTGCGCGTAGTAGGCGCAATAGCGCGCAAAAAAGACGGACTTCGCGACCTATTGCAAGCACTCGAAGCACTTTGTTCAACCGATAAAAAGCTCTCAGATACATCACCGACAGATAATATTGTTGAATCAGCAAATCCCTTGTCAGAAAACGAAAAATCAGACGTCGGCCCGCAACAAGATCAACCCGATTTTGATAAAAAATCAGAAAATAATTCGACCGAAAGCGAACAAAACTCCGACGAAGAATCGGAGGAGATCGTGTTAATCGCAGAGAGAATCTACCACGAGGTCTGCCGACGAAAAAAGAGCGAAGACCAAGACCGCGACCGCCTTTACGATCGCTTATTCACAGGAAAAAAGACGGCATATCCCATCATGATTGCTCTGCTCGCAATCGTATTCTGGATAACGATCGT
>JAZSGD010000196.1:0-7755 GCA_045532555.1 Eubacteriales bacterium
TATCGAATGCGGCGGGGTCGCCGTTAGGCATAAGGTGCATCTGTGTCAGCACTCCTCTTGTGAGATAGTGCTTTCTGTCAGCCTCCTCGCGACTGACCTGGGGGATAGTTGCTCCTGAACGGAGCTTCATTGTATTACTCAAAACTGCCTCCGAAATCTTCCGCCCGCAAAGGCTCAGCACAGGTCGGAAAAGTTCGGATCTGTGCATTTTTCTCTTTTGTCGGATCGGATGTATATTTGTTGAAAAAATTAAAAACAGGATAAAAAACTCTCGTTTAGGCTCGGGAACGTCTATATACGAGCCTTTTTCGCCGTCTTTTGTCACAGCGCATACATAATCATTTTATTGTATCACAAAATGCTCGGTTTGGCAAGATATTTTTGCAAAATCATCGTTAGAATTATATAAATATTATTTTTGTGGTCAAAAGCCCTTGCAAAAAACCGAAATTTATGATACACTATAAACTGGATTATAATGTGAGAATGAAAAGAGGTGTCACACGGTGGTAAAAATAGTATCGGTCGACAAGGGTAGCCGCGCCGAAGCTCACGGAATTTGCGGCGGAGATAATTTAATATCCATCAACGGCAGAGAGATATCCGACGTGCTTGATTACCGCTTTTTCCTTGCGGACAGGTCGATAGTCCTTAAGCTCTCTCGCGTCGGACAAGAATTCGAGGTCACTATCGTCAAAAAGCAATACGACGACATTGGTCTTGAGTTCGAAACACCTCTGATGGACAAAAAACACTCCTGCGAGAACAAGTGCATCTTCTGCTTTATCGATCAGCTGCCGAAGGGTATGAGAAAGACTCTTTATTTCAAGGACGATGACTCACGGTTGTCTTTTCTTCACGGCAACTACATCACTCTCACAAATCTTCACGACAAGGACATTGACCGCATCATTGAGATGCATATTTCTCCGGTCAACGTCTCCGTGCACACAACCAACCCTGAGCTGCGCGTCAAAATGATGCACAACAAGCGCGCAGGAGAGGTGCTTTCGTATATGAAAAAGCTTGCCGACGCGGGCATTTCGCTTTGCGGTCAGATCGTGCTTTGCAAGGGCATCAACGACGGCGAGGAGCTTGAGCGTTCCATGCGTGATCTCTCCGAGCTCTTCCCTGCTATGCAGAGCGTTTCGATAGTCCCTGCGGGGCTTACAAGATACCGCGAAAAGCTCTATCCTCTTGAATGCTTCTCGAAAGAGGAGTCGGCGCAGGTCATAGCACAGGTCGACAGATTCGCTCACGAGCTTGAAGCAAAGACAGGCAGCAGAATGTTCTTCTGCTCCGACGAATTCTATCTCAAAGCCGAGCTTCCTTTGCCTGAGGAAGATTATTACGAGGGATATCCACAGATAGAAAACGGCGTTGGAATGATAACCTCTCTCGTCACCGAATTTCACGGCGAGCTTGACTATCTCGATGAATATCTTGCAGGCTACAAGGCGCCTCGGCATATATCGATCGCAACGGGAGTTGCCGCATACGACACAATAAAGCAGATGGCGGTCGAGCTTGAAGCTCGCATCGAAGGCTTGCAGGTGGACGTATACAAGATAATCAACTATTTCTTCGGCGAAACGATCACCGTCTCGGGTCTGCTTACGGGTAAGGATATTGCCGAGCAGCTCGAGGGCAAGGAGCTTGGCGAGATTTTGCTCTTCCCCGAAAACGCTCTGCGCGCCGGTGAGGATATTTTCCTTGACGATATGACACCCGACGAGCTTTCAGGGCGGCTGAATGTTGCCGTCGCGCCGTCGCGCAACAGCGGAGAGGGATTTATATGCGACGTGCTCGGAGTAGAGCACGAGATTTGATAAGAGCTCTCAACCATTTTTCAACAGTAAGCTTAAAGCAATCCAAAAAATCAGCCCCTCCCTTTTATCGGGAGTTTTTCGATCCAAACCTTTTTCCAAAAAGGTTTGGCAGGTGCAGGACAAAGTCCTGCGAAAAAGGAGGTTAAAATGTCAAAACCCATAATTGCAATAGTAGGAAGACCCAACGTGGGCAAAAGCACGCTTTTCAACAAGCTGATCGGCGAGCGTCGCTCTATCGTTGAGGACGTGCCCGGTGTCACCCGTGACCGAATCTACGGCGAGACCGAGTGGACGGGCAGACAGTTTATAGTTATTGATACGGGAGGAATCGAGCCCAAGAGCGACGACATTATCCTCTCGCAGATGAAGTTTCAGGCGCAGGTCGCTATCGAGGACGCCGACGTTATCGTATTTATGTGTGACGTTCGCACGGGTCTTACCGCAAACGACCGCGACATAGCGATAATGCTCAAAAAGAGTGGCAAGCCGATAGTTCCCTGCATCAACAAGTGTGACAGCGTCGGCTCTCTTCCTTACGAATTTTACGAATTCTACGAGCTTGGATTCGACTGCGAGCCGATCGCGGTCTCGTCGGTTCACGGTTCGGGCACGGGCGATCTGCTCGATGCGTGTGTGAACGCTCTTGGCGAATGGGATTACACGGAAGACGATGACGACTCGATCAAGGTCGCAGTCATCGGCAAGCCTAACGCGGGCAAATCGTCGATAATCAACCGTATGCTCGGTCAGACCCGTCTTATCGTTTCGGATATCGCGGGAACTACCAGAGACGCCGTTGACTCTCCGCTTGAAAACGAATTCGGCAAATACACGCTTATCGACACCGCGGGTATTCGTCGCCAGTCCAAGATCAACGATAACATTGAAAAATACAGTGTTCTCCGCGCGCACATGGCGGTCGAGCGTGCCGACGTTTGTCTTATCATGATCGACGCGTCTGTCGGAATTACCGAGCAGGACGAGAAGATCGCAGGTATCGCGCACGACTCGGGCAAAGCGTCCATAATCGTCGTAAACAAGTGGGATTCCATCGAAAAGGACAATTCCACAGTAAATGAGTTTACTCAGAAAATCAGAGATCATCTCTCTTATATGCCCTATGCACCGATCCTTTTCGTTTCGGCAAAGACCGGTCAGAGAATTGACAATATCTTTGAGCGCATCAACTACGTTCACGGTCAGGCAACTCTCCGCGTATCGACGGGTATGCTCAACGACGTGCTCGGCGAGGCTACCATGAGAGTTCAGCCACCCACAGACAAGGGCAAGAGACTGAAGATCTACTACATGACACAGATCAGCGTCGCTCCACCCACTTTCGTTATCTTCTGCAACAACGCAGAGCTTTTCCATTTCTCTTATCAACGCTACATCGAGAACTGTCTTCGCGAGACCTTCGGCTTCTCGGGCACACCGATCAAGCTGATCATTCGCGAGCGCGGCGGAGACAACGATAAATAACGAGGTACAAATTGAACAACGATCAGAACAATCAAAACACACCAAGCATTGAGGAGATCGGCGAAAAGATAATTCGCTTCGGCGCAATTCTTGTTGCCGCGGCAATCATCCTCTTTTGCTTTGCTTACACAAAGATCGAATCTCCGCTGTTGCAGATGCTTGCCTTTGGGCTTTCGACCTTACTGGGCTGTGTTGGACTTTTTATTATAGTCATCGCCGCCCTTGGAATAAGAGCCGAAAAGCACAAAACAAATTTCTTTCTGTACGACAAGAAGAAAAAGAAAAATATTGAGCTTGGCGAGCTGACGGTTGCCGAAATACGTAGAAGAACAACGGAATTTATGTCGACCTTCAAGCATCGCGGAAAGCTTTATATCGGCGATCTTTTCGACGAAAGCCGCCATATTCCCGAGCATTTCAAGCCCTTATTCTGCTATGAGGTGCTTTGTCAGATCGCGGAGGGCAGTAACGCTCAGGCAGAGACCTTTTTATCGTTCGGTCTTGAATGCGCGGAGGTATTCTCCAAATATCTTTCGCAAAACTCCGATTATGAGCTTGCATCAAAGATCAAGTCATATATAGCCGAATATTCGGACGGCGAGCATAAAACCGAAAGCTTTTGCAGCTATATCGCAGAGCAAAAGCAGTCTATCGAAGAAAAAATGCTGAATTATACGGTCACTAACATCGAAAAATTCGGCTGAACCAACATTTACCGAAAGGAGTGGTCAAATGTTTATAGATAACATCAAGATATTTGTTAAAGCAGGAAACGGCGGCAACGGTGCTATCGCTTTTCACAGAGAAAAGTACGTCTCTGCAGGCGGTCCTGACGGAGGCGACGGCGGAAACGGCGGAAGTATAATTTTCCGTGTTGATCCCGGCTCCAACACCCTGCTTGCATTCAGATATAAAAGAAAATTCGTCGCGGCTAACGGTGGCGACGGCTCGGGGTCGAAGTTCCACGGAGCTAACGGTGAGGACGTATACATTCTAGTTCCTCCCGGAACGCTGATCAAGGATCCCGAGACAAACAAGATAATTCACGACATGTCCGAGGACGACGGCGCAGATTTTCTATGCTGCAAAGGCGGTCGCGGCGGCTGGGGAAACAAGCATTTCGCAACTCCCACCCGTCAGACTCCCCGATTTGCAAAGAACGGAACAAAGGGCGAGGAGCGCGAGGTCTTGCTCGAGCTCAAGATGCTTGCTGACGTTGGACTGATCGGTATGCCCAGCGTGGGTAAATCGTCTATTCTTTCCGTAATATCCTCGGCAAAGCCCAAGATCGCGGACTACCACTTCACCACCCTCTCGCCCAATCTCGGTGTGGTCTCAACAGGCGGTGAGAGCGGATTCGTTGCCGCAGATATCCCCGGACTTATCGAAGGCGCGGCTGACGGCGCGGGCTTGGGTCACGCATTCCTTCGTCACGTTGACCGTTGCAGACTTTTACTTCACGTGGTTGACATCTCGGCATTTGAGGGCAGAGATCCAATTGACGACATCATCACGATCAATCGCGAGCTTGAACGCTACAGTCCCGAGCTTGCAAAGCGTCCGCAGATCATTATTGCTAACAAGGTCGACTCGCTCGATCGAGAGATAGTTGACGTTGACGCATTTGAAAAGTTCGTCGCGGACAACGGCTGGGAGATGATGTACATTTCCGCATACACGGGAGAAAATCTTGACGAAATGATCGCGATGGTGGCAAATAGACTCCGCGATCTTCCTCCTATGACCGTTTACGAGCGCGAATACGACGAAATGGATCAGTACCAGAGCAGTGGCAAGCAGACCGTGATCACCTTCACCGACGGCAAATACGTGGTCGAAGGCGAATGGCTCTACAATCTTATGGGTCAGATCAACTTCGACAACTACGAGTCCCTCAACTTCTTCCAGCGCGTGCTCCAAAAGAGCGGAGTTTTCGAGGCACTTGAGGCAAAAGGCTGTCACGACGGCGACACAGTTTCGATCTACGACTTTGAATTCGATTACGTTAAATAATTAAGCACAGGAGGCACATATGAACATCTGGCACGACATTGATCCAAGAATGATCACACCCACGGATTTTTCTGCGGTCATCGAGATCTCCAAGGACAGCAGCTGCAAATACGAGCTTGACAAAGCCACGGGTATGCTTCGCCTCGACCGTGTACTCTACACAGCCACACACTATCCCGCAAATTACGGATTCATTCCGCGAACATACGCTGATGACGGCGACCCGCTTGACGTTCTCGTTCTCTGCTCCGAGCAGATAGTTCCTATGACGCTCGTTCAGGTATACCCTATCGGCGCTATGCGAATGATCGACGGCGGCAAGCTCGACGACAAGATCATTGCTGTTCCCTTTTCCGATCCTACCTATCGAGATATCAAGTCAATAGACGAGCTTCCTCCTCACATTTTCGATGAAATCATGCATTTTTTCACCGTTTATAAGCAGCTTGAAAGCAAGCAGACGGCAGTCAAAACTCTTTTTGACTATGCAGAGGCGGTCGATATCATACGCGATGCGATCGAGGCGTATGATAAGCTTATCAAAAATTCTCTGGAGAAAGAATAAAAAACTTTTGCTCGGTTCATAATCCCTATAACCGATATTGAGGGAGGGATTATATGAAGGGTCTAAAAATTATCCTCGCGGTGTCTGCTTTGCTTTTGGCGGGAGTCGGCACGGCGGGCGCACTGATGAACACCAAAAAGGCAAGAATGAAACGTCTTGCAAAAAAGACCGGCAGAGCTATGTATGCCGTCGGTACTGTCTTGCGTACGCTTTCCTGCCAGGGTGAGCTTGAATAAAAGGAAAACTGTGGTTGCGTGTTCGCAACCGCAGTTTTTTATTTATAAAATGCGTGATTACCTACTGTGAATGCGTAGGGTCTGGTTCTTGAGATCCAGGAATTTGGTGCCTTTTGGGGATTTACAAAGTACAAAACTTCGCTTGAGAGCGAATACCCTTCAAGACAGATCTTTGCGGCAATTATTGAGTCAACCGTGGGAGTTTGATATATAGTTCCATTTGATACGGGAGCAAACTGTATACCATATCTCTTATCAAATATGACTCCGTATATCGTGTTTGGAAATGCCGACGATCTGACACGGTTCAAAATTACGTTTCCGACCGCTATCTTTCCCTTCATAGGCTCTCCCTTCGCTTCAGCCGAGATTATTCGAGCCAGCCAGTAGACCTGATCTGCATTATAGACCTGAGAGCCGCTTTTAAGTCTTCTCGTGTCTCCTGAGCTAACGTAAAATCCGTTTATCGAGTCTCTCCACTCAACCTTTGAATTAAGCGCCTTTGTCATAGGCAATATGGGAACGTATATCTCCCCGCCGAACTGAATGACCTCTCTGCCCGTGTAAAAATATCTGTCGTTAGCCATAATATAAAGGTCTCCCGCGTGGGCACTTATTTCAAGATTTTCGCCTGAAATTTTTGAGGTTGCCGTGGTTGAATTGTGCGAATATGTAAACCTTCCAAGCCAATCCGCAAAGGCGAACATCGGAACGTAGGTTATACCGCCAAGATTGAAAACCCTGCCGCCAAGAACGCTCCGCCCGTTCACGTTCAGATTGATATTGCGTGCTCCCGACGGTATCGCTCGCGCGGATCTCTCGCTCGCCACGACCGTTTCGTTCGTTTCCGCGGCAGTCGCTCCCACGCTGAAGACAGGCAACGCCGTCAAAGCCAATCCTACCGCCAAACATATTGCCATAATTCTTTTTTTCATCGTCATAAAAATCTCCTTTCGCTTCATTGTGGCACAACTAATTGTAACACAAGTGAAACTGTGGTTCAAGGCACAATATTTTCCCATATTTCTAGGATTTGGAGAAAATCGCCCTTGAGCCTCTTTTTTTGACAATATTATCTTTCGTTTACATAAATTGCTTGCATAACAAGCGTTATAATTGGCACAAAAACAACGAATAATATGTGCGGAGTGGCGAATAAACCCGATGAAATGATTTTAGTCACAGAACATGATCTGTATCGGTTTTTATCGTCACTTGAAGCCGATAAAATCTCTTTATACAAGTCAGACATGGACGGTAAGCAAAATGCTCAAGCGAATATTAAAAGTCAAGCAGATCGCAAAATTCGCGCGTTGGCGGAGATGTCGCGTACACCCTCTCGCCCTGGCTTGACGTTATTTATAAGGAACGGAAACCACAAAATTTCCGTTCCGTTTTTTGTTTGAATTTATTTTTTATTTCGGTTGACAAATCCGTTCGAGTTTGATATAATATATTAGTGACGGTTTGACCGCTTACGGAAATCGACCAAAAATTGAGTAAAAATCACACATCGAGGTGTGTGCGCATTGCTTTCTACGAAAGCGGTAGTGCGCTTGCCGGCAGCCGTGAAAATTAATAACGAGGTGTGGCGCAATTGGTAGCGCGCTAGCTTTGGGAGCATGCAGGC
>JAZSGD010000021.1:0-2006 GCA_045532555.1 Eubacteriales bacterium
TTTTTGCAAAGCGCGACCAGCTCCCCGACCTTATTTTTCAAAAATTCTCTTTCCATAAAGACAAACCTCACAGATTCTATAAAAATTATACAACCTTTTATAAAGTTTGTCAATGGGTAAACCTTTGGTTGATACCCGAGGAACAAAAAACCGTTGACTTTCCGCCGCCGCGGTGGTATAATTTTTGTAAACAATTATGGAGATCGCAAAAACAAATGAAAGTACTTATAGGAACCACCAACCCTTCAAAGCTCCGCCGCTTTGAAGAGCTTTTGTCGGGTCACGGCATAGAATTTTTCAGCCTACGCGACCTTGGAATCGACACCGAGCCCGAGGAAACCGGCAAGACTCCCGAGGAAAACGCCGCCATCAAGGCAGCGTTTTACGGAAAATATTTTGACAAGGTCGTTTGCAACGACTCGGGGCTCTATTTTGATTCCCTGCCCCTTGACGACCCGCGCCAGCCCGGACTCAACGTAAGAGCCCCCGAGGGCAAGCGACTTGACGACGAGGAAATGATCGAGTATTATTCAAAGCTCATCACCTCGCTCGGTGGAAAAGTCCTCGCCAATTATCTCGACGGCATCGCGATATATAATTGCGGCAAAATATCCACCTATATGGAGAATAGCGAGGCAACGCGAGCAAGCGCGTTTTATATGGTGGACAAGCCCACACCCGAGCGCAATCCCGGCTGGCCGCTTGACTCGATCTCAATAAACCGCAACACGATGAATTATTTTACCGACAAAAGCGACAATAAATACGACACCGCGAGCGAAAATATCATGCTCGGAGAATACCGCCAAAGACTTGTCGAGTTTATGACCAAAGCGCTTGGTATGGAAGAATTCATTTTAACACGCCCGACTAGCGAGTATGCAAATCAGATCGCAGAGTACAGACAGGAATTTCTCGATGCAGGCGACTCTATGGACGGCACGGGTCCGCTTCGCAGAATCGAGGATCCTCACGAATATTTGAAATTGTGTAAGGAGTACGAATCCACCAAAGAGGTTTCTGCCCATTTAGTTCCGGCAACGCAATTTCTTTTCATACGCAAGAGCGACAACAGACTTGTCGGAATGCTTCAGGTAAGACATCGCTTCAACGACTATCTCGAAAAATACGCAGGTCACATCGGTTATTCCGTAAGACCGAGCGAAAGGCGTAAGGGTTATGCCAAGGAAATGCTCAAAATGGCACTTCCTTTCTGCCGCGAGCTCGGACTCGATAAAGTCCTGATCACTTGCATTGACGGCAATATCGGCAGCGAAAAAACCATCCTCGCCAACGGCGGCGTTTACGAATCCACGGTACACGAACCGAACGGAAACAGAGATTTGAAAAGGTTTTGGATAACCCTGTAAGGAGAAAAATAATGTCAGACATACTTTTCAAAACAGTCGATTATGTTTTTTCGTACCGTGTCGGTGGACTTTTGATCCACAATGGCAGTGTGCTTATGCAAAAGGCGGCTGACGATGACGGCTATGCCTTTATCGGCGGTCACGTTGCTTTTGGCGAAACGACCACAGAAACGATCGTGAGAGAATTTAAGGAAGAAATCGGCGCTGACATCAAGGTTGAAAGGCTTTTTATGGTGAACGAGAATTTCTTCCCTTGGGGTACTCGCCCTTGTCAGCAGATAAACCTATATTATTTGGTTTCCTTAAAGGATGAAACACAGATACCGCTTGACAGAAATTTTAAGGCACTCGACGAACACGGCAACGAGCGTATAGAGCTTGATATGTGGTGGATACCGCTTGAAGATGTTCCGAGCAAGAATATCTATCCGTCGCAGGCAAAGGAATACATCGTGAACCTTCCCGATGAAATCGTGTACTTTGTTTATAAGGAGTAACTATGGACTTTGAACAACTTGCAAAAATAGAAAACGAAAGTGAACGTGTAAACAGAACCTATGACATATTCAACGAGGATGCAAGGCTCAATCATTCAAAAGCCGCAAGGGTTGAATTTCTGACTACCGTTCATTACAT
>JAZSGD010000340.1:0-3128 GCA_045532555.1 Eubacteriales bacterium
AATTTCGAGGAGCGCGGCAACAGATTTAAGACGATAATAAACGGATTATAAAAACAGCGAAAGGAAATCAGTATGAATTTGAAGGAATTGATAATCTCCTTGTCCTCTCTTATGAGCGTAACTGGCTACGAGAGCTACAGCACGGACAAGCTTGAAGAGATCATAGGAAAAAAATTTGACGAAAGCTATACCGATAATATCGGCAACCATATATTCGTAAAAAAATGCGGCAAGGCAAACGCGCCCAGAATACTTATCGACTGTCACTTTGACGAGATCGGAATGATGGTCACGGGATATAAAAAGGGCGGCTTCCTTAAGGTGACCAACGTCGGCGGAGTAGATACGAGACTTTTGCCCTCGAGCGAGGTCGTTATCTTCGGTAAGGAAACTATCCCCGGCATATTTGCGACGACTCCCGAGAGCGATCGAAAATTTGGTGACGATAGCCTCAAGACCATCGACCAGCTTGTGATCGATACGGGATATCCCGACGACGAGCTCAAGGAGCTCTGTCCCCTCGGTACACCTGTTTCCTATAAGGGCGAATATCACCTGCTCAAGAATGATAAGCTCGTCGGCAAGGCATTCGACGATAAAGCGTGCGGCGCTTGTGCCGTTTACGGAATCGACGCGGTTGACAGTCTTGATATGGTTGCAGACGTATACTTCGTATTTGCAACGAGAGAGGAGATCGGCTGCGTTGGCGCAGGTCCTGCAGCTTACGGCATCGATCCCGACTACGCGCTCGTAATGGACGTAACAAACTCCTGGATACCCGAAATGACAGGAATGAAATGGACTGCTATCGGCACGGGAGTTTCGATCGATATCTCACCCGTAACCAACAGAAAGCTGACCAAGATGACGGCAAAGCTTTGCGAGGAGAAAGGCATCAAATATACTCTCCGCGCGTCGCCCGGAAGCACGGGAACCGATGCCAACTCGACGGGAACGGTACGTGAGGGAATCCCCACCGTGCTTTGCAGCCTGCCCCTGCGCAATATGCACACGGCAAACGAGCTTTTGTCGCTTGACGACGCCAAGGCGCTGGCAGATCTTGTTTCCGAGTTTATCAAATCCAAGGAGATCGCGGAGGTGTTTGCAAGATGAAAAAATATTACGGAACAGAGCTTGTAGGCAAGCTGTCCGAGCTTTTCGGCCCTTCGGGCTGTGAGGGCAACGTTGCCGAGTTTATCATATCCCAGATCGACGATTGCTGCGACGCGTATTGCACGGACCGTGCGGGCAACGTCATCGCGAAAATGTGCGGAAGCGGGCTTGAATATAATGCCGCAGAGCCGAGAAAGGTCATGGTCTGCGCTCACATGGACGAGGTCGGTGTTATGATACGCGACTTCGACGAGGACGGATATATTAAGATCGCTCCTATCGGCTCGATAGACCCGCGAGTCCTTTGCGGAAGAAATCTTGTTCTCGGAGATGAGGATAAGAGAGTCGAGGGAATAGTCGCTTCCAAGGCGATACACATGCAGTCGGCAGAGGAGAGAAAGCACGCGACACCCATACACAAAATGAACGTCGATATCGGCGCGAACAATGAAAGCGAGGCGAGAGCCGAGCTCGATATCGGAGACGTTGGAGTTTTTGCCTCGACATTCTCGCTTTTCGGCAAGGATGGCAGATATATGAAGGGCAAGGCGCTCGACGGCAGAATTCCGTGCGCGGCTATGATAGAAATTATGCGCTCCTTCAGAGAGAGTGCAAAGGCGTTGCCTTGTGACGTCTACTTCGCTTTTACCTGCTGTGAGGAGACCGCATTCTCGGCAACTCGGGTTGCGGCGCAGAGCATAAAGCCCGACACGGCGATAGTACTCGACTCGGTTGAGGCGGGCGACGCGGTATCAGGCGAGCCCTCCTGTGCGGTCAAGCTTGGTGAGGGAGTTGCTATTTCCTTTGCAGACCGTGGTACGATATATGACCGCAGACTCACAGAGTTAGCTATTCAGGAAGCAGAAAACGGCAACGTGAAATATCAGATCAAAAAGACTGCTTCGGGCAAAACAGGCGCGGTCAATATCCAGCGCGCTTGCGAGGGAGTAAAGGTAGTTTCACTTGCAGTTCCCGTAAGATATATGCACAGCGCGTCCTGCGTTGCGGACAGTGAGGACTATGTTTCTCTTAAGAATTTTGTGGATACTATTATCACCGCAAACAAGATTTGATTTTTGAAAGGAAAACGAAAAAATGCTTAATATCATAAAGGCTCTTAATAACTGCCCCTCTGTCTCGGGCAGAGAACACTCTATATCCAATAAGATCATGGGTTACATCGCTCCTCTTACCGATAAGGTCTACGAGGATGCTATGGGTAACCTCATCGCAGTTAAATACGGATGCGCTGAGGACAAAAAGAAGATAATGCTCTGCGCTCACATGGACGAGATCGGTTTTATGGTAACTCATATCGAAGAGTCGGGAATGATCCGCGTTACCACTATCGGTGGCATCAATTTCGTTTCCGCCTGCTTCTCGTACGTTGTTTCCGAGCGCGGTGTCAAGGGTGTTCTCGTTCCCAATGCAGGTGTTCCCGCTGCCGAGATCAAGGCAGAGAACGTATACATCGACATCGGTGCAAAGGATAAGAAGGAAGCTGAAAAGAAGGTCAAGCTTGGCGATTTCTTCGTTGCAGAGCCCTCGGTTGAGAAGATCGGCAAGAGGATCTGCGGCAGACCCATGGACGACCGCATCGGTTGTGTTGCGCTTATTAAGATAGCCGAAAAGCTCTCTGAGACCGAGTGCAAGAACGATGTTTACTTCTGTTTCTCGGTTCAGGAGGAGGTCGGAATTCGCGGATCTCTCACCGCAGCGTTTGCGATCGCGGCAGATTACGGCATCGCGTTCGACGTGACCGCAACCGGTGACACCCCCGGCTCTAAGCCCATGGAGTGCTCGATCGGCGGCGGCGCGGCTATCAAGATCAAGGATAGCTCGGTTATCTGTGACAAATTGGTAGTAGATAAGATGATCGAGCTCGCAAAGGAAAACGACATCAAGTATCAGTGTGAGATCCTTCTCGCAGGCGGCACAGACACCGCTTCTATGCAGAGAGCAGGCGCAGGCCCACACGCGGGCGCGATCTCGATTCCCACAAGATATATCCACTC
>JAZSGD010000175.1:0-1513 GCA_045532555.1 Eubacteriales bacterium
TTGACCTTCTTGCAGTTCTCTGCAAGTGCCGCAACAGCCGCGTCAACAGCCTTCTTCATACCCTTGCGGATGACCATGGGGTTAGCGCCCGCGGTCACGTTCTTCATACCCTCACGAACGAATGCCTGCGCGAGAAGAGTAGCGGTGGTAGTACCGTCACCGGCAGCGTCGTTAGTCTTGGTAGCAACCTCGCGAACGAGCTGTGCGCCCATGTTCTCTGCCTCATCCTCAAGCTCGATCTCCTTGGCGATGGTAACACCGTCGTTGGTGATGAGGGGAGAGCCGTATTTCTTGTCAAGCACTACGTTTCTGCCCTTAGGGCCGAGAGTGATCTTGACTGTATCAGCAAGCTTGTCGATACCGCGAACGAGCGCGTTTCTTGCTTCAATTCCATAAAGAATATTCTTTGCCATAATAAATCTCCATTCCGCCGCCCAAGGCGGCATAAAAATATTTTGATGAATTTTGCCGTCAAGCAAAATTCGCGCGCGAAACAGTTAAGCTTTCTATCAGGTGGAAGCAGCTTTCGCGCTGACCTCCAAATAAATTACTCAACGATCGCGAGGATGTCGTCCTCGGAAAGCACGGTGTATTCAACGCCGTCCATCTTAACGATAGTTCCCGCGTACTTGCTTGCGATCACGCGCTCGCCGACCTTAACTGTCATAGGAACGAGCTTGCCGTCCTCGACCTTGCCGGGTCCAACCGCAACGATCTCTGCGATCTGGGGCTTTTCCTGCGCGGAAGCGGTGAGAATGATACCGGACTGAGTCTTCTCCTCAGCCTCTGCGAATTTAATTACAACTCTGTTGGATAACGGTTTGAGTGTCATTTCAATATCCTCCTTAAAAAATGCACCTTGGCATATTGATACTTGATAATTTTAGCACTCTTTCGATTCGACTGCTAATCACAAAGTATATTGTACCACAAACGCGGCAAAAATCAATAGCTTCGGCATATAATTCACATATTATTAACAAAGTTTTCCTTTACACCAAAAAGCTTTCTTCTAAAAATCGACTCCCTCGCATATAATTGTGTTGAGGCAGGAAAAAGTATCGGATCTTTCGTCGAAAAGCGCCTCTGAAGCCATCCCGAAAAGCACAACTGTAAGGTCAAAGATATGCTTGAATTTTTAAATGATAACCTGATCAGCGCGATCACCCCCGTCCTTCTTATTTTTGCAGGACTGTTCTTCTCGTTCAAACTGAAATTCTTTTACATCAGACATCCCTTAAAGATCATAAGATCAATGCTCACGCGGCAGAAAAAGGACGGTATATCCCCATTCCGCGCAGTCACTCTCGCCCTCGCTGGCACGCTTGGAGTGGGAAATATCGCGGGAGTCGCCTCCTCGATAGCAATAGGCGGCTTCGGCTCGGTCTTTTGGATGTGGATAAGCGCACTCGTGGCAATGGTGCTCAAATATGCCGAAATAACGCTCGCCATCAGACACCGAAGGACAGATTTCTCCACGGGCGAGCACCGCGGCGGCGCTTCGTATTATATA
>JAZSGD010000338.1:0-19236 GCA_045532555.1 Eubacteriales bacterium
CATAAGCAGTTTATTTTAACGCACTTGAAGGAAGGCGACGTCTGCGTGGATTTCACGATGGGTAACGGACACGACACCGAATTTCTGTCCAAGACCGTCGGAGAGAAGGGACGCGTTTACGCCTTCGATATACAGCAGTCGGCGGTCGACTCCACCGCTAAAAATCTCAAGGCGGCGGGCTGCCCCGAAAATTATACGCTCATCTGCGACTCGCACCACAACGTAAAGAATTACGTCAAGGAGCCTATAAAGGCGGGAATGTTCAATCTCGGCTGGCTTCCGGGAGGAGATAAGAGCATCACGACTATGAGAGAGACCACAATGCCCGCAATAGCGGCAGCCATAGAGCTTCTCGACCGTGACGGAATTCTTAACATTGCCGTCTATCCGGGACACCCCGAAGGCGATGCAGAGGGAAAAATGATAGAGGAATATCTGTCGGGAATCAGCCGATTCAAGATATGTGCCACAAAGGTCAAGATAGTGAACTCTGCCACCTCGCCATATTTCTTTATGATAGAAACTAAGGCGTAATTAATCGGAGGGGAAAATGAGAAAAAGAATAATATCGGCAACACTTGCTTTGCTGACTCTGCTTGCTGCGATTTTGCTCACCGCTTGCAAGGATGGAAATGGTGTCGAAGGAAAGAATGATATGTATTTGATTTTAGTAAATAAGAAAAATGCCGCAGGAGAGAATTACGTTCCCAAAAATCTCGTGAAGCTTGACAAGGAATATACTAACGGAGGCAAGAACGTTGAGCTTGAGCAGAAGGCCGCAGAGGCGGTTCTGTCTATGATTGATGCTATGAAAGCCGACGGAATCACAAACGTTACCGTGACCAGCGGATACAGGACCTATAAATACCAGCAAGACTTGTTTGATCGCTACTGCAACAAGGAAAAAGAGGCTCACCCCACTTGGAGTGATACAGAGGTTAAAGATTATGTTTTAACCTATTCCGCGTATCCCGGAACGAGCGAACATCAGACGGGTCTATGCGTCGACCTGATAACCGACGAGATGGAGGGGCTTTGGAACTACGGAAGCGAGACCCCGAACAATCCCTACGACAAGGGCTTTGCCGAAACACGCGCATATACTTGGCTGCTCGAAAACGCTCACAAATTCGGATTTATCCTGCGCTATCCGGAGGACAAAACGAAAATAACGGGATATAGCTATGAATCCTGGCATTATAGATTCGTCGGGGTTTCTGTCGCGACTGAGATCTATGAAAAGGGGATCACTCTCGAGGAGTATCTTGACAAATGATGAAAAAAGTTATAGTTATTGGCTGTAGCGGCAGTGGAAAGAGCGTGTTTTCACGCTCTTTTGCTAACTTGATGGAACTACCGCTGTATCATCTTGACACTATCTGGTGGCGAGAGGACGGCAGTCATATTGAAAGATCGGAATTTGACGCAAGGCTTTCTGAGATACTTAAAAAGGATGAATGGATAATCGACGGCAACTATAGTCGCACGATGGAGCAGAGAATAGCGGCATGTGATACAGTGGTGTTCTTCGATCTGCCGACGGATGTTTGTATAGACGGCATACGCGCGCGCAAGGGAAAGTTGCGAGACGATATGCCGTGGAAAAACGCGCCTGAGGACGACGACGCGGAGTTTATGGAATTTGTTCGGAATTATAGAGAGACCAACCGTCCGCAAGTGATGTCTCTGCTTGATAAATATTCCGATAAGAATACAATTATCTTTAAAAGCAGGGAAGAGTCCGAATCATATCTTCAAAAAATAACACAATAAAAATATCCGTTGTGCAATCATGCACAACGGATATTTTTTTAGATTATTGATCTTCACCGATCTGATTGTCGTCGGAATCATCCGAAACCGTCTCGGTATCAACCGTGGTTTCTTCAACTTGAGACTCCTGAATTTCAGGTTCTCCTACTTCAAGCTCCTGAACTGCAAGATCGTCAGCGGAATTACTTTTAGATTCAACTTCGGCAGCCTTCGTCTTGTTGTCTGCAAGGCTCTTCTGCTTTTTCGCCTCGGCAATGGCCTCGATTTCTTCCATTACAGGACATTCGCTTTCCATAACTGCCTTGAACTGATCGCCGTCCATGACCTCGTTCTTAACGAGGAATTCTGCGATGAAGTGCAGCTTGTGAATGTCGTTTTTAAGAATATCCTTCGCCTTGTCGTAAGCGCCCGAGATGATGCGGTGGATCTCGTCGTCGATCTTTGCGGCAATATTTTCGGAGTAGTCCTGCGAAGCCGAGAAATCACGGCCAAGGAAGACCTCGCCCTGATCGTTTCCAAATGTGCGAGGACCGAGAGTGTCGGACATACCGAGTCGCATCACCATTCTCTTTGCGGTCTTGGTTGCGCGCTCAATGTCGTTAGAAGCACCGCCCGTAACGTCGCCGTATACGATCTCCTCAGCCGCACGGCCGCCGAGAAGCATGGAAATTTCTTTTGCGAGAATACTCTTGTATTCGCTGTATTTGTCCTCTGTGGGAGGATTGAGAGTGTAACCGAGTGCACGACCCGAGGGAATAATGGAGATCTGCTGAACGGGGTCAAGCTCGAGATGATAAGCGATCATAGCGTGACCTGCCTCGTGATAAGCGGTCTTCTTCTTTTCGTCTTCCTTCATCGCTCTTGCCTTCTTCTTGGGACCTGCGATGATTCTGATGAACGCATCGGAAACGTCATCCATTCCGATAAGACTCTTGCCGCGTCTGGTTGCGAGCAGAGCCGCCTCGTTAAGCAGGTTTGCAAGATCTGCACCGGTAAATCCAACGGTCATTCTCGCGATCTCCTTGAGATCGACCGAGGGCTCAAGAGGCTTGTTGCGAACGTGTACCTTGAGAATATCAACTCTTCCGTTAATATCGGGAAGATTGACGGTTATCTGTCTATCGAAACGACCGGGACGGAGAAGTGCGGGGTCGAGAACGTCGGGACGGTTAGTTGCGGCAATAACGATAATTCCCTCGTGAGAGCCAAATCCGTCCATCTCGACGAGAAGCTGGTTGAGGGTCTGCTCACGCTCGTCGTGGCCACCGCCGAGACCTGCGCCTCTGTGACGACCTACAGCGTCGATCTCGTCTATGAATACGATAGAAGCGGGAGCTTTTCTCGCCGTATCAAAGAGATCACGAACACGAGAAGCGCCGACACCGACGTACATTTCAACGAAATCAGATCCCGAGATAGAGAAGAAGGGAACGCCTGCCTCACCTGCAACAGCCTTTGCCAGCAGAGTCTTACCCGTACCGGGAGGGCCCATAAGAAGCACACCGTGAGGTATCTTTGCGCCAAGCTTTGCAAACTTTGCGGGATTTTTAAGGAATTCAACGATCTCGATAAGCTCTTCTTTTTCCTCGTCAGCACCGGCAACGTCTCTGAACGGCACCTTGTCTCTTTCGGAGGGAGTAGCCATCTTTGCACGCGACTTGGCAAAATTGTTCATCTTTCCTGCGCCGCCGCTGATCTGACGGGTCATAATGATATACATTACGATAAGCGAGACCACGATAAGAATGATCGGCAGATAAGAGAGCCAAGCGGAGTATTGTGCAGGAGCAACGTATTCACCCTTGAGCGTTCCCGCGGCGATCTGATCTACGATAACGTCACCGAGATCCGCGTGGAAAATGCTGATGCTTGCAAGGCGGTATTTTGCGATATATACGCCTTCAGAGTTTTTTGCTCCGAACTTCTGTCCGATCTCGGAACCCTCTGTAAATTTCATTGTGATTACGTTGTCGGTGTCGATCTCAAAGCTTGCGACCTCACCGCCCTTGAAAGCGGCGACAACGTCCGAATATTGCATTTTCTCCGAGGCGCTGCTCCTGAAAAGGAAAGCGCAGACACCGATGACAACTGCAATCAAAACAATGTAAAAGATTAGTTGTTTTGCGGTTTTTTTCATTTAGTCCTCCATGTATGTTGTTGCGACTGTCGCATTTTGCCGCCCGAAATGTAGAACGGCGGTTGAATTTCAACTTCATCATTTTATTATATGCCGAAAAAGTCAAATTCAACTGAAAAGCAAATATTTATTTGCTGAAAAATTATAACATTGCAATGTTAATTTTATGTTACGGCTTTGTGACGGTTACAGTAAGTTTGCCGCAGATTATGAATACACCTCACGCTTAAGGATAGCAACGTAGGGAAGATTCCTGTATTTTTCATCATAATCAAGACCGTATCCGATAACGAATTCGTCCTCGATCTCGGTTCCGCAGTAATCGGGAGTAAAGGGAACCTCGCGGCGAGAGGGCTTGTCGAGAAGAGTACAGGTCTTAACGCTGTTAGCGTTGCGGTTTTTGAGAAGCTGGGTAAGACGGGAGAGAGTTCTTCCGCTGTCAACGATGTCCTCTATGATAAGAAGATCGTACTGCTCGAGATTTTCTCTTGCGAGATCAAGGTGTATTTTTATTTCACCGGAGTTTTTCGTGCCCGCGCCGTAAGACGACACCTTCATAAATTCTATCTCCAAAGGAAGATCAAGCTTTTTGATAAGATCGGAGGCAAAGATCATCGAGCCCTTAAGAATAACTATAACGATAAGGGGCTTGGTTGAATTTTGGTAGTCCTTCATAATTTTTTGTGCCAGCTCGGTGTTGATCTTTTCTATGGTCTCCTGATCAATGAGCACTCTTTCGATGTCCTTAAGCATGTTACGTTTCCTCCGGTTTGTGTTTTCTGTATATTGAAATTACGTATTGATGATCCGCGGCGGTAGCCTTCACCTTGTCGGCAACGGCGCACAACGGCACGTAGATCGCATCGCCTTGCTCACGAACGATCGGAAGCAGGGATCTTTCGGACGTCGGGATCTTTTTGTCACACATAATTTTTTTAACTTTTTTGTGCATTTTGTTATCTAATATCAGATCTCCCTCGTGCCTGCTTGAAGCCGAGCAGAGCGAAAGATCGATATTTTTTACGTAAGCTTGCGCATATAACGCGTAGGGTTCACTATCAATGTAAAGCGACTTGGACGGCTGTTGGCTGTCAACGGAAACTGCAAAATCAGTCCCGCAGATTTGCAAGACTCCCTCTTTCAAGGGGATGTCGTAAGGCAATGCCTCAACCTCGTCCCCGTCAGCAGCAAACTGCAATCTGCCGTCGCGTATTATCGCCGCAGTTCTGTTTGGTAGAGAGATCTGACCGTTCTTTTTGCCACCGTTATCACGAATGAAGCCTAAAATATCCTCAACGTGCACGGCTTCCAGCGAAGACGAAGACGGAAATGTTCTGCCGTAAGCAGTCATGATGACACGCTTGGCAAGAGAGGGATGCAGAGCAGATAACCTTTCGGCGTTGATCGTTTCTTTTTCACAAGACAAAAAGCTTTCTGCCTCAAGTCTTATAAATTCATCGTCCTCGGCCGCGCTTCTTGATAAGCGAAGACTTGCCCTCTCGGGAGAGGAGAATAAACTCTTTAACTCGGGCAAAATATTGTGACGAATGCGGTTTCTTGTGCAGTCATCCTCAAGATTTGTCGAGTCGGTAACGAATTTTATGCCGTTGACCTCACAAAAATCAAGAATTTCAGCCTTGCTCGCCGACAGTATAGGACGAACCACAAGCCCCACCTTGTTAAAATCTCGTTTTTCAGGAATTCCGCACATTCCCGACACACCGCAGCCGCGGCAAAGATTGAAGATCTGAGTTTCAATATTGTCATCGGCGTTGTGCGCTGTTGCAAGGAGCCTGATGCCCTTTGATAGCATTATTTCTTCGAAAAAAGCATACCTTGCATCTCTCGCCGCCGTCTCAAGACTCTTTCCCTCGCTCTCTGCAAGCATGGGGACGTCAATGTGATGAACGAAAAGCTCAACTCCGAGATCAGAGCATAGCTCGGCGCAGAACTGCTCGTCGCGCAAAGCCTCGTTTCCGTAATTCTCGGTTCTGATGCCGTGATTGACGTGAGCCGCGTAAAGCGGGAAATTATAGACCTCGCGCAGCCGACAAAGCAAATAAAGCAGAGCCGAGGAATCGGCACCACCCGAAAGCGCGAGCAATACGGGCTCATTTTTCGGCAGGCATGCGATCGCGTGCGGATCTTTAAAAAAATCAGGTAAATTTCGGACCATTAAAAAATCTCCGATTTAAAACTATTGTGAAACTTATTTAAAAAGCGTTAGTGCGGCAGATCGCCCTCGTTGACTATCTCGCGGAACTTCGTATAGCGTCCCGTCCAGCCAACCTTGACCGTGTCGGTAGAGCCGTGACGGTTCTTGGCAATGATGACCTCCGCAACGTTCTGCTCGGTGTTGGGAGATACGTTTTCTCCCTCGGCGATTTTATAATAATCGTCGCGGTAAAGGAAGATGATAACGTCAGCGTCCTGCTCGATAGATCCCGATTCACGAAGATCGCTTATCATCGGCTTCTTGCTGTTACGGCTCTCGGTGCCTCTGGAAAGCTGGGAGCAACAGATAACGGGAACGTTAAGCTCTTTTGCAAGGATCTTGAGCGAACGCGAGATCTCGCTGACCTCTTGCGTTCTGTTTTCTATCTTTCTGTCGGATTGCATCAGCTGCAGGTAGTCAATAACGACAAGACCGAGATTGCTGACTCGACGGAGCTTTGCCTTCATCGCAGTAACCGTGATGCCGGGCGTGTCGTCGATAAGGATGTCACAGCCCGAAAGCGATGATGCCGCCTGCGCGATGTGGTCCCATTCTTCCGGCTTAAGCTCGCCGGTACGCAGAGAATAGCTGTCGACAAGCGCTTCGCTGGAGATAACACGGTTTACAAGCTGCTCTGCCGACATCTCGAGTGAGAAGATAGCAACCGCCTTTTTGGTCGCTTTCGCTACGTTTGTGCCGATGTTAAGACAGAACGAGGTCTTACCCATACCGGGACGCGCACCGACGATAACGAGGTCGGAGTTGCCCATACCGGCGAGCACTCGGTCAAGTGAACGGAAGCCCGTAGACGTACCCTGAGCCGCATTGGGATCGGTCACCATTTCACGCAGGTGTGCATAAACGTCGGTCAGAACCTCGCGAATGTGACGGAAATTTTTGGTCTCTCGACCCTGCGTGATCGAATATAATCTGTTCTGTGCCGACTCAAGAATTCCCGCGACCTCGTCCTGCTCGGAGTAGGCTTGATCGGAAACCTCGTCACACATACGGATAAGCTGGCGCAAAACACTCTTATCCTTGACTATTTTTGCATAGTCCTTGACGTTGAGCGCATTGGGAACGGTCTGCGCTATGACCTTTATGTATTCCTCGCCGCCCGATTTTGAATATATACCTTTTTTAACGAGCTCATCGATCAAGGTGACGATGTCGATCTGACTGTTGGTGATAAAAAGACCGTGCATCGCAAGGTATATCTGCTTGTGCTCCTCGAGATAAAAGTCGTCGGCAGAGATCATATCCGCAATGAGATTTATCGACGAAGGATCTATAAGGATAGATCCGAGCAGAGATTGCTCCGCAATCGCGGAGAAGGGCAGTTTTCTGATGATATCTTCAGCCATCGTAATAAAAATCCTTTTGGGTTGTTATTTTGGGAATCTGAACGTTCGGGCTTACCTTTGGTTTACTTCACGTAGAACGGTTCGCTTGGATCTACCCTTTGGGTTAATCCACGTAGAACGGATCGCTTGGGTTTACCCTTTGGGTTACTTCACGTAGAATGAATCGCTTGAGTTTACCCTTTGGGTTACTCCACGTAGAACGAATCGCTTGGGTTTACCCTTTGGGTTAAGCCTCACAAACCGAGACCTTAAGCTTCGCGCTGACTTCGGGGTAAACCTTGACCTCGACCTCGTAAGTGCCGTAAGCCTTGATGTTTTCACCGAGAACGAGCTTTTTCTTGTCGATCTCGACCGCGTGCTGCTTTTTGAGCTCCTCTGCAATGTCCTTGGAGGTGACCGAACCGTAAAGGCGACCATCCGCGCCCGAGGTAGCAGTGATCTTAACGGTAAGAGCACTTATTTTTTCGGCAAGAGCCTTTGCAGCAGCCTTTTCTTCCTTGAGTCTGAACTGCTTGGATTCCTCGCGGCTCTTTGCCTCGCTCAAGACCTTGGAATCAGCCGCAACGGCAAGCCTCTTGGGGAAAAGGAAGTTGCGGGCGTATCCGTCCGAAACCTCAACTATCTGATCTTTTTTGCCCTGACCCTTAACGTCAGCTAAAAGTAATACCTTCATAATTAACTCCATTCCGCCGCCAACGGCGACATAAATAATAATTCATTCGCAAATCGGTTGCTTCACGTTTATATGAAATCAACCTTCACATTGTTATGCTTTTTTGTTTTACAATAATTATTCAGCGTCCTTGTTGTCGCTATGATCGAATTCAAAGTAATCGTCGATAGCATCGGTAAGCATCTCGCGAACCTTTGATAGATCCGAGTTTTTGACCTGCGCACCCGCAACGTCAAAGTGACCACCGCCCTTGAGCTTTTCAAGTATCAGCTGAACGTTTATAGCACCCTTCGAGCGTCCCGAGATCACAACGTCGCTGCCCATACGAACCAGAGCAAACGAAGCCTCGATGTCCTTTATACGAAGCAGCTTGTCCGCAACCTTGGAGGCAACGACTCTATCCTCGGGGGAGGGCTCACGGTCAAGATCTATTCCGGTAATAGCGATATGCTCACGGTAGATCTTCGCATTCGACTCAAATTCACCCGTAAGCAGGAGCTCTTCGAGAGTTTCGTTGAAAAATTCTCTTACAACGGTAGTATGAGCCCCGCGGGAATAGAGATAATGAGTGATCTCAAAGGTTTGCGCGCCCGCGTTTCTTGTAAAGTTGTTGGTGTCGAGCATAATTCCCGACAGAAGCACCTCGGCTTCTTCCTTGAGGAGCGATTGACTGAATTTGCTTCTGAGCAATATTTCCGCAACGATCTCTGAAGCGGAGGATTTAGTCGCTTCAACGTACTGCAAGAATGGCTCGAACGCGAGCGCATTCGCTAAACGGTGATGGTCGAGAATGGCAATATCAGATATGGTTTGTGCAAGCTCTGCAGCTTCATAAATGTAAGGATTGTTTACGTCGCAGATGATAAGCACGGTGCCTGCGGAAACAAGATCCTTGGCCGCATCACGATTGATAAATATCTTGTCGTATATTTTAAGCGGAGCAAGCTGATCGTAGCACACCTTGAACGCCTCGTTGTCCTTGTTGATAACTATCTTGACCTTGGGGCGATTTTCGGGTGCAACGTCCTTGTGTTCATCGTCAATGACCGACATCGCAAAGCGTGCAGCACCAACACAGGATCCTATAGAATCGAAATCGGGATTTGCGTGTCCCATAATAAGTATCTCGGATGCGCCGCGAATCTTTTTCTCGAGTATCTCTCCGCTGACTCTGGAAACAACTGCGGTGTTGTTTTCTATGGTCTTGTGAGTACCGCCGAAGAAATAGTATCCCGAAGAATCCTCTCGTCTGATCGCGATCTGATTACCGCCTCTCTTGACGGCTATGTCAAGCGCGTCAAACGCGGCTCTTTCCTTGTCGCGTAGAGAACCGTTTATAGCCGCGATTCCCATTGAAACTGTGATCGGGAAGCTGTTATCGCCGACCTTGAGCGACATGATCTTGTTCTGAATATCAAAATCATTCTGCATCTGCTTGTCCAGCTCTTGCTTGGAGAAAACAGCGATAAATCTGTCGTTATCGTAGGCTTCGATAAAACCGTTCATCTCCGTCACCCAGGATTTGAGCAGAGTTTCGACCTCTGTGGCAACCAGACTGTAATCCGCGCGCACGTACTGAGCAAGCTCTTTGAGGTTGTCGAGCATAACGTAAGCAACTACAGGGCTTTCTCGTTTCTCCTTTTCGGCGAGAGATAAAAGCTTTTCAATGTCGTTGAATACGGCAAAGTAATAATTTTCACCGTGCATTTTGAAGATGTAAGCCTCTACCTCATATCTTCTACCGTCGGAAAGACGGGTAACGGTCGTGCCGGTCGCAACCGATTCGGTCTCGGGAAGCTCAAAAGACGCTTCTCCAAGGTCATCGCGATTTTTGGCGATAGCGATGATAGATTGCATAGATACCGAGCAGAATTCGGAAAGATCGATTCCGCTGATCGCGCTCTTATATCCGAGAATGTCCTGAAGCGCACCGTTCATCAGCTTAACCTTGCCGTTGCCGTCAATAATGGCATACGGGAAGTCGATTATATAACGGAACATATCGTATATTTCGGTCTCAAGCTTGAGCGCCTCATTTCTTGCCTTTTTGATGCGATTGTCCTTTATGACAAACGCCAGACAAATAAATCCCGCTGACAGAATGTAGAAGGTAGAAAAAACGATTATGGCAACCAAAAGGGTCTGCTTGTTTTTTAAATGCGAGCCGATTGCGGCAAGAATTGAGAAAAGAACCGCCGCCTCAACGACGCAAAAGATCATAGGCACCGACAGATCAAGGTGAAATCTCGATCTTCGACGCGACAAAGCAGAGTTTTTGTTATTTGACGGTGATTTGATAGTCATCTGTTATCTCCTTTACCGTAATAATCCTTCGCCCAGGAGTCGATGTTTCGCAATATGACGGCGAAAGCTCCAATAAGCGCGACAAGAATGAAAAATGACGAGGTTGCGTTGAAAAGAACGAAGATGAGGAATGCGAAGACGAAAACGCTCAGAATTCCGATCTTCTTGTTAAGGCTTGCGATAGAAGCCATCCCAACGAGAGCAAGTGCGGGAATAAGCATAAACGAAACGTTACCGAAAACGACGGCAAGAAACGTCGTTTTGTTTGCTGCATCGGTCGTAAACGACATTATGTGCGAAATCAGGAAAAGCAGGGCGGTCACCGCGCTGACCGAGAATGTCCTGCTCCTGACAAGTGCCTTTTGATCGTAGCCCTGTTTTTCCAGCAGATCGTTTTTCAACGAGTGGATAACGAAGGACAGAGCAAGACAGACCGCAACGATAAGCCCGGGCGCCAAATTGACGTAAGAATTGACCGCCTCGGCAATTTCGCTGCGGATCGCCTCGGTGATCTCGGTTTTTCCAACAAACGAGACGTATTCCTTGGCAAAGTCCTCGAAAAACGAACGAACGTCGGTTGCCGCGCTTGTCATCGTTTCCAGTGAAAAACCTCCGTATCTTGAATACGCAGAAATCGCAAAAAGCGCAACCATGGGAACGATAGTAGCCACGGTGCAGATAAGCACAGACTTGTTAAGGTCCGATCCTGCGAGTGAAGCCAACCCGAGCGCTAGCGCGGGTATGATGAAAGCAAGCGAATACAGCGATCTTATGGGGTCAAGTGTCAGAACCCACGACGTAAAGTAGATCAGAAGCGGAGTGACGATAACAAAGGGAAGATTTCTTCTGCCGCAAGCGCAAACGAGTGCAGAGTAGGAGCAAACTCCAACGATCGCGCCAAGCAGGATCGCGGGAATAAGCGGTGTGCCCGAAAACGAAACGAACATCAGGCAGATAAGCACGACCAGAAACGTCCAACGTATCTTCTTAACCAAAACCCAAGCAAAGAGAACGCAAGCAACTGCCATCGCCCACGACCAGATCTCAAGATTTGTCTGCGAGTTGCCGAAAAGCATAGGGACAAGCAGGGAAAAGAGCCACGCCGTCACGGACAGTATAAAACAACAGGTAAATGACAGTTTTCCTTCTTCACGGTAGTGAAGATCCGAAATTTCGCGGTTGGTTGCCGGGTGAGCCCGCACGCCTGATCCGTATCCGTTCATAGCCTCTCCTTTCTGCATTAGTGCAAACAATCATACATTATAACATTATACCATATAAAAGCGATTTTGTAAACAGAATTTTGCAAATTTACTTAGTTTTATATATATTTAATTAAATAAATTGCCACAAAACGCACCCGTCCGTGCCTTTTGATCGTCGAACTTGAGATCACAATGAAAAAAAGAAAGAAATTTTGGAAAAATTTTAAAAAACTATTGCAATTTAGAAAAAAGTATGATATAATGCAGTGTAGTGTATAGAGAATGCTGGAGTGGGTTGAGAGATCCACTCTTAAATTTTGTCTTGTCACAAATGGGAAAGGATTTGGTTATATTTATGAAATCTAACGGAAACAAAAATATCGCCTCTGTCGTAAAAGAGCTTGTAACTCCTACGGCGGATGAAATGGGATATTACCTTTGGGACGTCGAGTTCGTAAAAGAGGGCGCGGATAAATATCTTCGCATCACGCTCGATAATGAAGAGGGCATCACAATAGAAGATTGCGAAAAATTCCACAGAGCGATAGACCCCATTCTCGACGAGGCAGATCCCATCAGCGAGGCATATATTCTTGAGGTCTCGTCCCCCGGCATCGAGCGCGAGCTGAAAACGTCGGCGCATATCGAGGCTTGCGAGGGCTGGGACGTTGAGGTAAGACTCTATGCAGCAAGAAACAGCTCGAAGATCTTTCGCGGAGTGCTCTGCGGATACGACGAGCAGGACAATATAGTTATCGAATCGGGAGAAGAAAAGATCAGCTTCAAGCCCGACGAGATAGCAAAGATCGCCACCTACTACGATTTCGGAAAATCGTGATAAACTGAGAAAAAATAAGAATCATAAACGTATAAAGATTGAAAGGATTTTTGGATCAATGAACACAGAGTTTTTTACAGCACTTGAGCTTCTCGAAAAGGAAAAGGGTATCCCCCAGGCGTATATGATCGAAAAGATCGAAGCAGCGCTGGTATCCGCGTTTAAAAAGGAATACGGAAACAATACTAACGTAAGAGTGCATATCGACCCTGCGAAAAAGGACGTAAGAGTATTTCAGCAGAAGGAAGTCGTTGAGGTGGTAGAGGATCCCGCTACACAGATCTCTCTTGTAGACGCAAAGGCTATGAGTAGAAGAAACGTACTCGGCGGCACTGTTGAGTTTGAAGTAAAGACCAAGAATTTCCGCCGTCTTTCCGCAGGCGCGGCAAAGTCTGTCATCATTCAGGGCATTCGTGAGGGCGAGCACAGAGCTATGCAGGAGGCGTATGAGTCCAAGCGTGAGGAGATCATCACCGCAACCGTACAGAAGATAGACTACGAAACGGGCAATATCCTCCTCGACACGGGAACAGGTCATGCGACCCTTCTTCGTTCCGAGCAGATCCCCGGCGAATATTATGAGGTCGGCGATAAGATCAAGGTGTTCATTCAGGAAGTAAACAAGGAGCTTCGCGGACCTCTGGTTACTCTTTCCAGAGTTCATTCGGGTCTTGTAAGACGTATGTTTGAGCTTGAAATTCCCGAGATCACGGACGGCATCGTAGTTATCAAGGGTGTTTCGAGAGAAGCAGGCTCGAGAACCAAGATCGCAGTTTACTCGAGAGACGAGAGCGTTGATGCAGTCGGTGCTTGTATCGGTGCTCACGGAATGAGAATAGACAGTATTCTCAGCGAGCTCGGCGGTGAGAAGATCGACATCATCAACTATAGCGAGGATCCCGCAGAGTACGTAACCGCGGCGCTTTCTCCCGCAACCGTTATTTCCGCGGAGATGGAGAGCGAAAGATTCTGCCGTGTCGTAGTTGCTCCCGATCAGCTTTCTTTGGCTATCGGTAAGGAAGGACAGAACGTTCGCCTTGCGGCAAGACTCACGGGTATCAAGATCGATATCAATGCCGAGGGGCTTGAAAAGGCTCCCAGAAACAACTGATACAGCTTTTGAAAAAAGTTTACAAAAATGGAAAATAATAATCAGAAAATGCGCAAGGTTCCGATGCGCCAGTGCCTCGGATGCAACGAGCATAAGCCGAAGCGCGAAATGATAAGAGTCGTAAGGACTCCCGATGGCGCGGTCGAGCTCGATTTCGTCGGCAAAAAGTCAGGCAGAGGCGCGTATATATGCCCCAAAAGATCCTGCTTTGCAAAGGCGAGAAAGTCCAAGAGAATAGAGAATATTCTCGAGGTCAAGCTCCCCGAGGAGATATACGATCGGATGGAGCAGAGCATTTCGGAGGCAGAGGAACAGAATGGCTGACGAAAAGAACCTGCTTGGGCTTATCGGCATCTGCAAAAGGGCAGGCAAGGCAGTCGTCGGAGTTCCGATGATATGCGAGCATTTGCAGAAATACCGTAAGAAGCGTCCGATCGGTGAAGAGAAGACGACCGAGCTGATCGTCATCGAAGCGTCGGACACCTCAAACAACACACATAAAAAAATCAGCGACAAATGCATATATTATAAAGTGAAGCACGTAAAGATAGAGTCGAGCTGCGAGATTTTGGGCAGAGCAGTCGGCAAAAGTACTGTCGCGGCGGTGGCAATAGCAGACGAAAGCTTTTGCCGCGCGATCTTGGGAAAGCTTCCCGAGGACAATTAAAATTTTGCAGTAAACCGGAAAGGTATGGGTATAATTTATGGCAGTAAAACCTCAGATCAAAGCGAATCAACTTGCAAAGGATCTCAATCTTAAGAGTAAGGAAATAACCGACATAATGGCGGGAAAGGGAATCGAACTGAAGACTCAGAAGGCGCTTGAGCCTCACGAGTTCGACGTTCTTTTCGACGCGCTTACGTCGGCATATCAGATCGAAGGAATCGACGACTATATAGACGGAGTCACCTTCATTCCCTCCAAGCTTGAAAAGGTGGAGAAAAAGGCTCCCGCAAAGGCAGAGCCCGCAAAGGAGATTGTCGTCGAGGAAAAGAAGACCGAGGAGCCTGCAAAGGCAGAATCGGCAGAAAAACCGAATAAGAGCGAGAAGTCCTCTCCCAAGAGCGAGAAGGCTGCACAGCCCGAGACTAAGGTAAAGGAGGCTGTCGCTGCCAAGACGGACTCCGAAGTTAAGAAAGAAAACAAAGAAGAGAAAAAGAATCCCGAGCCCACAGCTCCTGTTATTAAGACTCAGCCCAAGGTCGACAGAGCAGAGGCGCTTGCACGTGCGGCAGCAATAGAAAAGGCGGCACAGCAGAAGGCGGCGCAGAGAGCTGCACAGGGCGGCAATCAGGATAACAGACAGAGACCTGATAATAACAGAAAAACAGAGGCGCCCCGTCGTGACAGACCCGCATTTGAGCAGAGACCTCAGGGTCAGCAGGCTCAGCAGGGACAGCAGCGCAATCAGCCGCAGACGAACGACCGTTTCTCGCGTATGGGAACGCCCAACTTCGATAGACAGGCGGCTCCCCAGAGAAGAGACGACCGCAAGCCTCAGAAGCCTCAGTTCAATAATAACAGAGGCGGTATGGATAAGGACGATTATATCCCCTCCGCACCAAGAGAGAAGTTTCAGCCTCAGGCAATAGTCCGCGCGCAGACCCCCAAGGGCGGCGATGGAACTAGCAAGAAGGGCGCGGCAAAGACCGTCGATATCCGTTCCTCCAGCGTCGACCTTTCCAAGTACGACGAGAAGCTCGACACCTTCGTTTCCGAAAACGAGAGAGATTTCCGCGGCGGAAACCAGAAGCTCAAGAAGCAGCAGAATCAGTCCAGACAGGAAAATACCTTCGGCGGCAAGGGAAAGAACGGCAAGAAGGGTGGTAAGCCCGAGCATAAGCAGCCCGTAACCATTATTAAGGGTCCCTTGAAGGTTCAGATCCCCGATGAGATCATCGTCAGCGATCTCGCGGCAATGCTTAAGGTCACCGTCGGCGAGGTTATCAAGAAGCTGATGCTCCTCGGCGCAATGGCGACCGCTAACCAGACCATCGACTTTGACACCGCAGCTCTCGTAGCAGTTGAGTGCGGAGCAGAGCCCGAAAAGGCAGTAGTAGTTACTATCGAAGAAAAGCTCTTCGATGAGACCGAGGATGCTCCCGAGCAGCTCGAGCCCCGCGCTCCCGTCGTCTGCGTAATGGGACACGTTGACCACGGTAAGACCTCGCTCCTCGACGCGATCAGACATACAAACGTGACCACCGGAGAGGCAGGCGGTATTACCCAGCACATCGGTGCTTACAGAGTCAAGATCAACGGTCAGGATATCACCTTCCTTGATACCCCCGGACACGAAGCGTTTACCGCAATGCGTGCCCGCGGAGCACAGTCCACCGATATCGCGATCCTTGTCGTAGCGGCAGACGACGGCATCATGCCCCAGACTGTCGAGGCGATCAATCACGCAGAGGCGGCAGGAGTCGATATCATAGTTGCTATCAATAAGATGGATAAGCCCACTGCAAATCCCGACGCGGTCAAGCAGGAGCTTACCAAGTACGACCTCGTTCCTGAGGAGTGGGGAGGAGACGTTATCTGCGTTCCCGTATCTGCTCTTACAAGAATGGGTATAGAGGATCTTCTCGAGAACGTTCTTCTCGTAGCAGAGGTCAAGGAGCTTAAGGCTAATCCCAACAGACGTGCAAAGGGTCTTGTCATCGAGGCGAAGCTCGACAAGGGACGCGGTCCCGTTGCTACCGTACTCGTTCAGAACGGTACGCTTCATAACGGAGATATCGTCATCGCAGGTACGTCCGTAGGACGTGTCAGAGCTATGACCGACCATAACGGCAAGCTGCTCAAGGTTGCAGGTCCCTCTGTTCCCGTTGAGATCATTGGTCTTGCCGAAGTTCCCACCGCAGGTGATGAATTTGCGGCAGTTGAAGACGAGAGAATGGCAAGAGAGCTTGCAGATCAGAGAAAGTCCAAGGCCAAGGAAGAGTACTTCAAGGCTAATGCAAGAGCTAACCTTAACGACCTGTTCGCTCAGATCAGCGAGGGAATCAAGGATCTCAATATTATCGTCAAGGCAGACGTCGTAGGCTCTGCCGAGGCAGTCAAGGCATCGCTTGTCAAGCTGGCAAACGAGGAGGTAAGAGTCAACGTTATTCACTCCGCAGTCGGAGGAATTACCGAGGGCGACGTTACCTTCGCGGCGGCATCCAACGCAATCATCGTCGGATTTAACGTCCGTCCCGACAAGGCGGCGCTTGACTCTGCAGAGAGACAGGGTGTCGATATGAGAATGTACCGTGTCATCTATCAGTGTATCGAGGAGATCGAGGCAGCGATGAAGGGTATGCTTGCGCCCAAGTTCCGCGAGAATCTGCTCGGTCATGCCGAGGTCCGTCAGACCATACACGTACCCAACGTCGGCACGATCGCGGGCTCGTATATCCTTGACGGTAAGATCGCAAGAAACGCACAGATCCGTGTCGTTCGTGACGGTGTGGTAATCTTCGAGGATAAGATCTCGTCGCTCAAGAGATTCAAGGACGATGCCAAGGAGGTAGCTCAGGGCTACGAGTGCGGTGTCGGTCTCGAAAGATTCAACGACATCAAGGAAGGCGATATTCTCGAGGCGTTCGTGATGGAAGAGATCGAAAGATAATCGAAAATATCAATTTTGAATATTCATGTCAATATTCACATTTTAAAGCAAATATTCATAACGATTCAGATATAAACCCGCGCAGATCAGAAATGCAGGCTCCATATCCGTGAGCCTGCGTTTCCGATTGAAGACCTTACTGTTAGGAGGTGAGAAAATGACTTTTGAAAAATCCTGCGGCGCCGTAGTTTTTCGCAACGAGCGAAAGGACGGTCAGCTTCAAAGATACGTGCTGATGATAAAGCATTCGGTTCACGGACACCATTCGTTCCCAAAGGGACACGTTGAGCTGGGCGAGACCGAGAAGATGACTGCGGAAAGAGAAGTCCTTGAGGAGACTGCAGTTCGTATACATATCAACGAAAAATTCAGACAGCCCGTGTATTACAGACCCAAGCCGGGAGTAAAAAAGGAAGTCGTTTATTTTCTCGCCTTTACAAGACAGACCGAGATAAAAGCTCGTCCGGGAGAGGTCGCAGAGGTCGATTGGATACCCGTTGAGCAAGCGGAATCGTTGCTCACTCACAACAATGACAAGAAGGTCTTGTCGCTTGCAATCGAGTATATTGATGGCAATCGCTGACATCTGCTTTGCTCAAAACCGACTAACAATTCCATCTCTTAAATTGTGTATAAATATACATAATTTGTTGACATCGAACTACAATAAAAAAGAAGCGATCAAGGCATCGAAAAGAGAGCCTCGACCGCTTCTTTTTTTATAATTTACGCCCCGAAAAGAGCAAAAAGACAATTCGTGATCATACAGACCGCTATGCCGCAGATCGTTGGAATTATCACCGCTGCCAGAGTCCAAAGCCAGCTTCCCGACTCCTTTTTTATTGTCAGAAGTGTGGTAGCGCACGGCCAATGAAAAAGTGAGAAAAGCATTGTGCACAAAGCAGTTTTGAGTGTCCACCCGTTGTCGATAAACAGCGTTTCTAGCTCAAAAAGTGAGCTGTAATCGGTGAGCATATTTGCCGACGTGTACGCCATAATAACTATCGGTATGACTATCTCGTTGGCAGGTAGGGCGAGTATAAAAGCCAATAATATCACTCCGTCAAGCCCCAAAAGACATGCAAATGGATCAAGGAAATTCGAGCAAATAGCCAATAAACTCGACTCTCCAAAATAGAGATTTCCCATAAGCCATATAAGGATTCCCGCAGGCAACGCCGAGATTACAGCCCTGCCCAAAACGAAGATCGTACGGTCAAAAACCGAACGAATTAAGGTCTTGCAGATCTGAGGTCTTCGGTATGGCGGCAGCTCGAGAGTAAATGCCGAGGGCAAGCCCTTCAAAAGCGTAATTGAGAGGATTTTTGACACTAAAAATGTCATTCCAACGGCAAAAATTATCAGAACGGTCAGGAGTAAAGCCGACACGAGCGATGAAGAAAAGCCGACGGCACCGCCGACGAAAAATATCGACAAAAGCGTTACAAGTAAAGGGAATCTGCCGTTGCAGGGAACTAAAGAATTGGTTAGCATGGCGATCATTCTCTCTCTTGGAGAGTCTATGATGCGGCAGCCGACGACCCCTGTTGCGTTGCACCCAAAGCCCATACACATTGTAAGCGCTTGCTTTCCGCAACTGTTGCATTTTTTGAACGGTTTATCGAGATTGAATGCGACGCGCGGCAGATATCCCGAGTCCTCAAGCAGAGTAAACAAAGGGAAAAATATCGCCATTGGCGGCAGCATTACGGACACTATCCAGGCAAGCGTGCGGTACGCTCCGTCTACCAAAATTCCGCACAGCCATTCGGGAGTTTGTATATGGCGTAAGAGTTCTCCAAGCTTGCCACCGATGAAAAACAGAGCCGTCGACAGCCATTCTGACGGATAGTTTGCACCCACGATCGTTATCCAGAATACGATTGCGAGCAGAGCAATCATGATGGGATATGCCGTCTTTTTTCCTGTGAATAAGCGATCGTAAAGGCGGTCGCGGTCTTGGTCTTCGCTCTTTTTTCGTCGGCAGACCTCGTGGTAGATT
>JAZSGD010000197.1:0-5934 GCA_045532555.1 Eubacteriales bacterium
AAAGTCAGGAATTATTCCTCAACGGAAGCTTCAACGGAAACTTCAACGGGAGCTTCAACAGCTCTTCTTGCAGCAAGCTCTTCGTTCATCTTGTTAAGAGTCTTCTTGTCGATGTTATAAATAACTGCAACGCCTACGAACTGGCATATTGCACTCAACATATAAAGCGCCGCAACGAGCCAGCAAAGGCTAGCCGCCGTCTCGGCAGACTGACCGATCGTACCGAGAGAGGAAACGTAACCAATAATGGGAGTACCCATAAGAGCGATAACTGCTGCGGGACCAACACCCTGAGCGAGCTTTCTGAAGAAGGAGTGAAGCGCGTAAACAACGCTTTCCTCTCTCTTACCGGTCTTCCACTCCTGGTAGTCGATAGCATCACCCATCATAGCCCAGGATACGCAGTTGTAGAATCCCATACCGAGACCGAAGAATACAAGTCCGAGCATATAAACGATGAGCTGTGCGCTCTTGGGGCAAAGCGGGAAGATGCAAAGGATCGCACCGCCGACAAGACCTGCGATAGAGCCTACGGAAGCGACCTCCTTCTTACCGTGCTTCTTAACGAGCTTGGTAGCGAAGGGCATAAAGATGAACATGGGGAGGAATCCGACCATCTGAACGATTCCAGAGAGGGATGCCTGACCGAAGTGAGTTGCGAACATAATGGTGGTAGCGGTGGTAGCGGACTGCATACCGAGGAACATACCCATAGCCGCGATGGTACATCCGACTGCGGGGCGGTTCTTCATGAACTTGCCGAAGGACTTTACAAGGTTGACCTTTTCGCCACCCTCGGAGTTGAGCTGTGCATACTCGTTGCCGCGAATGGTGATGTGCTTTATCATAAGCATAAAGAATACGAATGCGAGCACACCCATGATAAGTGCTGCCCAGAATACCTTTTCACCGTGAAGGATCTCAAACTGAGCACCGGTAAGAGGGCTGAAGACCTTATCGCCGGTCTCATAGATCTGTCCTGCTATATCATTCTTGCTTTCATCAAAGAAGATATTGGGGATATTGGGAACGTGTGTCAGATCTTCCTGTTTAATGGAAGTTCCCTTTAAGGTGTCTGCAAGTCTCTCCCAAAGCGCACCTGCACCCTCTGCGGGGTAAGTAACCTTTTCCCAAATAAGCATGGGAAGGATAATACCGGGGATCATGCCACCAACAGCGCCGCCTATGGATCTGAATACGGAAAGCTGAGTTCTTTCTCCAGCATCCTCGGTAACGATGTTAAGCATGGTTCCGTAGGGAACGTTAGCCATAGTATAAGCGGCATCCCAAATAATGTAGCCGAGAACGAAGAGTATGGACTTAACTACCGTGTCAGCATTCGGGAAAGGAAGGAATACTGCTGCGCCACCTACAAGAAGACCAAGTGCACCGATAAGAATGTAGGTCTTATACTTACCGATTTTGTACTTTCTCTTGTCGTTATCAATGAGAGAGCCGATAAGCGGGTCATTGATTGCGTCCCATGCCTGAACGAGAAGGAGAAGGATGGAGAAGAGTCCTGTTTCCATCATCATGAAAACAAGCCAGAAGGTCTGTACCGTGCCCTTAAGACCAAAGCTCAGATTACAGCCAAGGTCGCCGGCAGCATAAGCAAGCTTGTCGCGTATACCAAACTTACGCTTGCCGTTTGCGTCGAGTTGTTTTTCTTTTTTCATTTTGTCTTCCTCATTTCTGATTTTTTGGGGGAGTGCGAATGAATGTTCCCGTCCTACAAGGGAACAGTAATAATATTACTATTTAAGTATAAAGTATTTTGCAAAACATCGTGAGTAATTTTTTTGACTTCTTTTGTATTTTTTTAATATTAACCCAAAAAACACTGTTGCATTTACACAAAATATGTGTTACAATATAGTGGGCGCTTGGGAAATATTGTGCAAAATGTGCCAATTTTATAGGAAAGGGGAATAGTAGTGATATACGAAAGAGAACTTGATTTTTTATGTGATACTCTTCGCAAATGTCATATCTGTGCCTCCGTTGTAACTCCGCGCGATCCTATAAGCTCGGTGATCGATCTTGAGCTATACAGAATGCTCAACGCGCACATCGAATCCGATTGCTCGGTGCACAAATATTTCGGTGATCTTGAGCCCAATACGATGTATAAGGTAACTAACGAATTCAAACTCTGCTATCTGTACTTTCTGATCCCTTCGTCGCCTGAACAAAGCAGAATACTTTTTATAGGTCCGTATCTTTCTCTCCCGCTTTCCTCGCGAGACCTTTTGGAGCTTGGCGAGAAAATCAGTGCGTCACCAAAATCTCAACGTTATCTCGAGGAATATTATATGAGTATTCCCGTAATATCGGAGGGAGATCGTATAATGGTGATGATAGCTACGATCTGTGAGCGAATTTGGGGAAGCACAGCCTTTGCGATAGTCGATGTAAACAGATCCTATATTCACCCCGAATCTCCGATAAGCGAGCCTGCCCATAGTGAAAGCTTCGACGATATCCTTATCAATATGAAGGCGATGGAAAAGCGATACGAATTTGAAAATGAGCTCATAAAAGCCGTTTCGCTTGGTCAGATCCATAAAGAGACCTTGTTCAGCGCAAGCTTTTCCGACAATCTCTTTGAAAAAAGAGTTGCTGATCCCGTCAGAAACGCGAAAAATTACGGAATAATAATGAACACCCTTTTGCGTAAGGCGGCGGAGAATGGTGGTGTACATCCTATATATCTGGACAAGATCTCATCGGAATTTGCACTCAAGATAGAACAGATATCCTCACTGTCCGATAATTCCGCACTTATGAAGGAAATGTTCCGTTCATATTGCAGACTTGTCCGCAAGCACTCTCTGCAAAAGTATTCGCCCGTCGTTCAAAAGACTATTCTTATGATAGATACCGATCTTTCCGCCGATCTCTCGCTCAGTACGCTGGCAAAGCATCAGGGAATAAGCTCGGGATATCTCTCGACTATCTTTAAAAAAGAGACGGGTAAAACGGTGTCCGAGTATATCAGGGACAAGCGTATACGTCACGCTACGCATCTGTTGAGCACGACTCATCTTCAAGTGCAAACGGTCGCGCTTCATTGCGGAATAATGGACGTGCAGTATTTCTCAAAGATATTCAAGAAGCAAACGGGGAAGACCCCGAAGGAATTCCGCGAATCAATACGTGATTAAAAAAATGAAATAAATCAAGTTTTAAGGAGGCGATTTGTGTCTATGAAAATGACTTTCAGGTGGTACGGAGAAGGAAACGACCGCATAAAATTGTCCGATATAAAGCAGATACCGGGCGTAGAGGGCATCGTTTGGGCGCTTCACCACAAAATGCCGGGAGAGGTGTGGGAGATCGACGAGATAGCCGAGGTCAAAAGACAGCTTGACGAATACGGCTTCAATATGGACGTAGTAGAGTCGGTCAACGTCCACGACGACATCAAGATAGGTCTGCCCACGAGAGACAAGTATATCGAAAACTACAAAACGACTATCAAAAATCTCTCGCAATTCGGTGTAAAGGTCATCTGCTATAACTTTATGCCGATATTCGACTGGACGAGAAGTAATTTGTTCCATCCCGTCGGAGACGGCTCGACCGCGCTCTTCTACGAGAAAAATATGATCCAGGACGACTACAACGCTATGGCGAAGTATATCCTTGATTTTACCGAAAAGTACAATATGTCGTTTCCGGGTTGGGAGCCCGAGAGAATGGCAAAGCTTGACGAGCTCTTCAAGGCATACGAGGGAGTAGATCACGAAAAGCTTTGGGCAAATCTCAAGTATTTCCTTGAGGCGATAATGCCAACCTGCCGCGAGTGCGATATCAAGATGGCTATACATATGGACGATCCGCCTTGGGACATCTTCGGTCTGCCCAGACTTTTGGTGGACGAGCCCAGCATCGACAGATTTTTGAAGATGGTCGACGACGAGTATAACTGCCTTACGCTCTGCTCGGGAAGTCTGAATGCAAACCCCGAGACCAACGTGTCCGATATCATCAGAAAGCACTGCGACAGAATTGCTTTCGCCCACATCAGAAACGTAAAGCACTTTGAAAACGGAGACTTCTCCGAGGCAAGCCACAGAGACTGCGACGGCGATACGGGAATTCTTGATATTATGAAGGCATATCACGATTGCGGATTTAAAGGATATATCCGCCCTGACCACGGCAGACATCTTTGGAGCGAGGGCCCGGGTAACGTCCGTCCCGGCTACGGTCTGTACGACCGCGCGCTCGGCATTATGTATATGCTTGGCGTATGGGATTACCTCGAAAAGTTTGATAAAAAATAATTAGTCAATAAGGAGAAACGGTTATGATAAAACTTCCACTTAATATAGACTTTAGCGGCAAGGTCGTCGTTGTTACGGGTGCAGGCGGACTTATCTGCGGCGCTATGGCGCGTGCGTTCGCACAGTCGGGCGCAAAAGTTGCGGCGCTCGATCTTAACGAGGACGCGGTCAAAAAGCTCGCGGATGAGCTCAAGGCAGAAGGATTTGTGTGTGAGGGCTACAAGGCAAACGTACTTGATTCCGAGGCACTTGAGGAGGTGCATAAGGCAGTAATTGCCGATCTGGGCGAGTGTGACATCCTTGTCAACGGCGCAGGCGGAAATAACCCCCGAGCAACTACCGATAACGAATATCAGCACGAGGCAAAGGAGGGGGGCAAATCCTTCTTCGACCTCGAAGCATCGGGCGTTGACTTCGTGTTCAAGCTCAACTTCCAGGGAACCCTGCTTCCTACACAGGTGTTTGCAAAGGATATGGTTGCCAAAAAGGGCGGCTGTATACTCAACATATCCTCGATGAACGCATACACACCTCTTACCAAGATCCCCGCATATTCGGCGGCAAAGGCAGGTATTTCTAACTTTACACAGTGGCTTGCAACTCACTTTGCAGGTACGGGCATCCGTTGTAATGCGATTGCTCCCGGATTCCTCGTCTCCGCACAGAACAGAGCATTGCTCTTTAACGAGGACGGAACACCTACTGCAAGAAGCGCAAAGATACTGAAGGGAACACCTATGGACAGATTCGTCGATGCGGACGAGCTCCTCGGAGCAACGCTCTTCCTTTGCGACGATCGCTCGGCTTCCGCTATTACAGGCGTAGTTCTTCCCATAGACTGCGGCTTCGCGGCTTATTCGGGAGTATAAAATCTACAGTGAAAAAATATTGAACCCCGACAGATCTTTCCGTCGGGGTTCGATTTATTCTGTTCGACAAATTGGAATTAGATTAATAACCACGTGCAACCGTTGAAGCTAATAGCATGAGAATTAAGAATAATCCTATTGCTACGCCAAATGCCACATTTGCAGTAGTCTGGATTCTCTTGCCATCAGGAGATTTCAAAACAATTGCATTTATAATGGCGGAAACTACTGCTGTTGCCATTGTAATATATGCGAGGATAGGATGTGCTAAATCTCCAACATTTTCAAGCATACTATGATGAAATATTACTTCAATTATTTCACCGGTAGCTTGGTCTGGCAAATGTCCAACTCCTACAAAAATCTTAACAAACCATAATGGAATCGTTGCAACAGATAGAATGATCTTGCTGATGGAAAATATGGTATTTTTCATATCATTTATCCTTCGTCAATTTCTTATTTATGATTTCTGCTTTTTGATCGTTTCAACCCAACACGAATGACACATTGCAACGTAAGAGTCATTGCCGCCGAGAAGTATCTGACCGCCTTCGGTCACCACGCGGCCGTCTTCGTCTATGCGGGCGTTAACTATAGCCTTTCTTCCGCAAGCGCAAATTGTCTTGATCTCTGTCACGGAGTCAGCGACCTCAAAAAGCCTGCGGCTACCCTCAAAGAGATGGGTAAGGAAGTCTGTTCGCAACCCGAAGCAGAGAACGGGTATATCAAGCTCGTTGACGATGCGTCTGAGTTGATCGATCTGCGCCGCGGTA
>JAZSGD010000252.1:0-2477 GCA_045532555.1 Eubacteriales bacterium
GAATCGTTTAATAACCACAGTTGGAGTGAAAGCGTAGAGGTTAGCAATTTTTGTGGCTACAAGTTCATGTACGATAATAACAGTTTTATGATTAATTTGTGTATGCACGAATATTGGGAAACTCTAACAATTTTATTTCAGAATATACCTCAGCTCTTGGATATTGATTTGAAGAATGAAGAATTCGGATAACAAAGATAACAACGAATAACCCCGACAGATTCAACAAGAATCTGTCGGGGTTATTATTATTTTATAACGGAGCTCGCCAATAATTTCATAATAACATTTCCATGCAACCAAAATAACTCCGCCTTGCATATTCCCCTTGCGAAGCACAAGCGTGTGCGAGCAACACAGCATTACTTTCGCCCCAAATGGACGAAAGAGCCCCATCAGGAAGTTCAACTTCACGGCTTTAAGTTCAGGGAACACAGGGTGCCGAAGGCGAAAGGGTGGAGAATTCTTAAAGAGGAGGGAGATGTTGAGCAAGTTCAAAACGCGGCTTGCTGCTTTTTGAACGGCGAAACCTCCCTCCTCTTTAAGCGGCGTTTCTTTGGTTCGTTTCTTGCCGCTGTTGGCAAGAAATGAACACCCCTCTATCTCCCAAACCTCCTTTTCCCACGCTTAGCAACCCTCTTAACATTCCCCGCAAGTGCCCCAAGCACCGAGAAAACGATCACCAACGCATGTAAAAGCAAAGATTGCCAAAGCTCAAAGTTCGAGGACGAAATACCCTTAAGCACAATAGAAAACAACATCGCGCAAACCGTCGAGAACCCTCCGCAAACGATCCCACAAAGCGCGGGCGCATCCTTGACCTTCTTGGCAGTCACAAATCCACCGATGAACGCAGAAGGAAAGAGCGCTATAAGTGATAGCGGCGTAATAAGCCCCAGCGGATCGGGACTTGCAAGCGCCGCCGCGGATAATGCGCTGATAAAAATAAGCCCCGAGGTAAACGTGGCCAAAATACCCCAAAGAGAGCATTTGAGCACAGTAGTAAAAAGCGGCGCATCGTCGCCTGAGCGTGACCGCACGGCAACGGGAGTCGTGCGAGAGTGCACAAGCGCAGAAGACCTTTGATTTCTGTTCATAATAAACACGCCTCCGTCAAACGTATATTTCCTTAGAAATATATGCCGATGGAAGCGTTTTTATTACTTTTTAAAGATCGGATCGATCAGTCGATAGAGTCCTCAGCCTTAACGTCAACGCGGCTGACGGCAGTCTTAAGAATACGGATCTTGGTGCCGTCGCGGCTGGTCTCGATAACGCAGGTCTCTTCCTTTATGCTTACGATCTTGCCGATGATACCGCCGATCGTGGTGATCTCGTCACCAACCTGAAGGTTGTTACGCATAACTGCGATTTCCTTTTCCTGCTTTCTCTGACTGCGAGTGCTGAAGAAGAATATTGCAATAAACGCTACGATCATGATAATAGTCATGATCAGACCGCCACCGTTGTTGCCTCCTGTAGAGCCCGATGTGAGCAAAAGAGCTGTATTGAGCATAATATGATTACCCTTTCCTGAAATTATTTTGCATACCTATATATTGTACCCGCAAACAGAGCGTCTGTCAACCTTGTATTTGTAAATTTTTTTCAATATCTCCGTTTTTTGCTTTGAAACGCTGCCTTTTATCCCTTTCGTCAGCAAAAAACAAAAAAATCACACTATCTCTTGCAATTTAGATATAATTGTGCTATAATGTAAATAATTATTATGCCAAACTGTGCCTTTTTTGGCATCTCGGAGAAAAAATGCCGAAAATATATTGAAAAGTCGAGGCTGAATACAATAAATTATGGAAAAGAAACAGTATCTTGAATGTGCGATAATTATAAATACCCATGGAGTTCGTGGAGACGTAAAATTGGAATCGTTGTGCGATAGCCCCGAGGTGCTTGCAGATCTTAAGCGAGTTTTCGTGCTCGAAAACGGAAAATACAGAGAAATAAAAGTGACTCATGCTTCGATATTCAAGCAGTTCGTGCTCGCAACTCTCGAGGGTGTCACCGATATGGATCAGGCGGCGGCAATGAAGGGAACTACCCTGTACGCCTCTCGCGACGATTTTGAACTTGAAGAAGGCGATTATTTCATAGCCGATCTCATCGGGCTCCCGATAATTGACGTCGATAACGGAAAGACCTATGGCACGGTAAAAGAGGTCATCAACCGCGGCGCGTCGGATATATACGTTGTGAAAACGCCAAACGGCGAGCGAATGATGCCCGCAGTCGAGGAATTCGTCAAAAAGATAGACCTCGATAAAGGAATATTCGTCAAAACTATTCCGGGACTCCTCAGCGACGATTGACAAAGACAAATAAAGGATAAATTATGAGATTTGATATAATGACCCTCTTTCCCGACCTTGTGAATACGGTGTTGGGCGAGAGCATCATCGGCAGAGCGCAGAAAAGCGGCGCGGTCGAGATAAATACCTATAACATCCGCGATTATAGTG
>JAZSGD010000200.1:0-6762 GCA_045532555.1 Eubacteriales bacterium
TCATCGTATCGGTCAACGTCGGCAACAAGAGCATTTTCCTCAAGGAATCCCGAAAGCGTAGGATTTTCGGTCCTATTTACGTATTCTTGTATGCTGGATTTGAATTCATCGAGGTTGTCGAGGCGGTCCTTCTCTTCTTCGCCCGCCGCTTCGATCATCGCGCGGTATCCGCTTTCTCCAAGTACGGCATCAAAAAGGTCGGGCAGACTCAGATAAGAAGCCATAGCAGTAAGCCTATTTATTAGCGCTGCAAAGTCCTCAAGAATAACGGCACTTCTTGAAAGAGCCGTGTATCTGCTCGCGTTTTCTATCACCTCGAACAAAGAGCAATTCTGCTCCGCCGCGATTAGCGAAATGGCTTCAATAGTTCTGTCGCCTATCTTACGTCTTGGCTCGTTGATTATTCGGAGGAGTCTTTCTCTGTCAGAATGATTTACGATAAGCTGAAGATATGCAACTGCATCTCGAATTTCCTTACGGTCAGAGAATCGCACGCCGCCAAGCATTCTATATGGGACTGCACTCTTTGCAAACGCGCGCTCTATGCTGTTTGACTGCGCATTTGTTCGGAACAGCACAGCAAAATCTCGATAGCTTCTTCCCTTCTTGGCAACTGCGTTATAAACGATATCAACAATATCCTTCGCCTCAAGATTTTGATCCTGAAGTCGACGGATAGTTATTTTTTCGCCCACATCGCCGTCTGTCCAGAGCTTTTTGCCTTTTCTTCCCTTGTTGTTTGCAATAACTGCGTTTGCCGCGTCAAGAATGGTGCCTGTTGAACGGTAATTCTGCTCCAGTTTGATTATTTTAGCATCAGAGTAGGTCTTATCAAAGTTCAGAATGTTGCCTATTGTTGCACCTCTGAATTTGTAGATCGACTGATCGTCGTCTCCGACAACCATCAGATTTCTGAATCCGCCCGCAAGCATCGCCGTCAATACGAACTGTGCCTCGTTGGTATCCTGATACTCGTCCACGCAAACGTATTTGAATTTCTTTTGATAATAATTGAGTATTTCGCTGTCTATTCTCAAGAGCTTGACGGTATTCATTATAATATCGTCAAAATCCATTACGTTGGACTCGCGAAGCGCCCTTTGATATTCTGCATAAACTCGTGCGATCTTCGACTGACGGTAATCCCCGCCTGCTTCATCGGCATACTTTTCGGGGGTAAGCAATCTGTCCTTAGCGTGACTTATGGCAGTTATTACACTCTTTATCGGAAATTGCTTTTCGTCCACCATACAACGTTTCATAGCCGCGCTTACGGCTTTTTTCTGATCGTCTGTATCGTATATGCTGAAATCTCTCTTATATCCTATCTTTTCGCAATTAACCCGAAGTATCCGCATACAGATCGAGTGAAACGTGCCTGCCCATATATCCTTGGCAACATCCTCGTCCCCAAGGGCGCTTACAAGTCTCTCCTTTATCTCGTTAGCCGCTTTATTAGTAAAGGTGATAGCGAGAATTCTGTAAGGAGGACATGCGTTATAGGTAAAGTCGGGCAGCATTTCCTCGGCAGCTGTTATATCCCTGTCGCTAAGTGCCTCTTCCATTTCGGCTAAATAGCTCTCGTCGGCAAATTCGGGCACGAAGTCTGTATAATACGCGTTGCCGTATTTTATCAAAAACACAACTCTTTTTACAAGCACGGTTGTCTTACCGCTTCCTGCACCTGCAAGCACGAGCAAGGGATCGTTGACCGTATATATCGCTTCCCTTTGCTTCGGGTTGAGACTTGCATAGCACTTGTCAAAAAGCGCTCGCTTAAGCTTTAAAAATCTTTCGTTAAAATCCATTTTCCCGTCCGTTATGTAAAACTTGCTGTCACGCCGAGACGTGACAGCATTTTTTTCTTACTTCTTGTTGTTCTGCTGATTGTTATTCTGCTGATTGTTATTCTGCTGATTCTTGTTCTGGTTGTTCTGGCTATTGTTTTGATTCTTGTTCTGATTCTGATTCTTGCTGTTCTGCTGGTTCTGATTGTTGTTCTGCATAATTTAATGATCCTCCAAAAATAATTTCGGTTCGAGCCGCATGGCTATCGCCTTAACGTGATTATTCAACTGCGGAGGATGTTTTATTCACTTTTTTATTAAATATCAAGCTTATAGTGACATTTTATTGAATTTATGACATTTCCGAGATTGTATATCAAAATTCCAATAAATACAAGACTTATGCCGAGAACGATCACCGAAGAATACTCTACCACCCACTTGACGTTTGCTATCAAATAAGGGTGATTGACGTATACGTAATAAACGTTTGCCAATGCCATCATAATAGCTGAAAAAGTACAGGCGATCGCGCCCTTTGTAAAATATTTTTTTTCTTCCTTATAGCTTTGTTTCTCTTTTGTAAAGCAAATATCGGTATGTTCCCTATAGACCTCCCAAATCATTATCAGAGTGAAAATAAAGCTTATTATGAAAACTACAGACTCGGCTATACTCAAACCGACGAGGAGATTATAGGCATTATATGTTTCTAATTTTGATAAAGAGGCATCTGAATAGAATTTTACAGTTGAAAAATACGTTATTGCAGACAGTATCATATTTATCGCCGCGGCTGATGTTACTATTATCCATTTTTTAGAATATTTTCGAAGTGCTACCGCAGAGAAAATAACCACCATAGCAAATATAAATCCGGGAATTACTTTAACGTCATTTACGTAGAGATTTAAGCAAAGAACCGCCGCAACTATTAAAGATGAAATACCCATAATAAGCTTGCGAACTACGTACAGATCGGGATTTTCCTTTGCGAATGCAACGTATTTTTGCGAGACGTTATTAATAAACGGTGTATCCATACGTAACTTCGAGCAATAGTCGATCATTTTGATAAGCCAAGCTATACTGATCGGTGCAAGAAGCACTATCAGAAGTATGCGAAGGTGTACCACAAATTCGTATGAAGTATTTGAAGCAAGCGTGGTCAATTCGGGCAATATGTTCGCAAAAACCTGACCGAGTATTAAAAAAACGGTCAAAAAGTATGCCTTTTCGGTCAAATTTCTTTTGCTTTCGCGTACTAATATGGTCTTATGTCCTGTTTTTTTGTCTATCTTTTCCCTTTCAGTTATCTTTTTGAGGTATATAGCAGTGCCGTCGTTATACATTCCAAGCGAGAGCATACCCTCAAATAAGCTTCGGTATGCGGGGATCAGTACGACCATCTCAAAAAGTCCGAACACAAATACGAACAGAAGTATTCCAACTGCCATTTCGGATTCGTGGAATACACCCACGACCCACTCGTCTTTCCCATCGTAAACGGGAGTGTTCGCCGACTCATATACAAAGCTGTAAAGCATATACAAAGCAACGTATTTGAGCATACTGACAAGGATCGCTTTTCTAAATCCAAGAAAAGCCTCGTATACGCGAGGATTTATGTCAGCAAGATTGATGATTGCGGCGCATAAGAGTATATAGCCGATGAAATCGGGGAGAGGGTCGACAAGAGTATATCTCGGCTCAAAAAGAAATAGGAACGCCAAAGGCATCAGCGAAAAGCCGATATTCTTTTTCAGTTTTCCGTTCATTATAACCCTTCTCTCTATTTTTTCTTTTTCGATTTCTTCTTTTGATTTTTTGCCTTGAGCTTGCTTTCGTAATAGTCCTTCATTTCCTCGATAGCCTTTTCTTCCTTCGCGTCTTTCGCATCTCGAATTTTATTTATAAACTCGAAACGAGATCTCTTTTTAGGCATATCCTCCTGCCCCTCGGGGCAGATCATAGCGTAGCATTTGAATAAGAGCCATGCATTGAGTATGGTGTACAAGAGTCGCAGAATGAGAAGTATAGTTAAAAAGAACGAAGGATCGCTTTGGATAAAGCCAATCGGGAAAAACAAGAGGATCTGATACGCGTTGAACAGAATAACGAAGATAATATTTCTGATAGCCTTTTGTCTTGTTTCGGGCAGCTCGACTCTCCTTGAAAGATCGGCAATGCCGTAAAGCAAGGAAATATTGAATGCAAAATTAACAATGAGCTTGATCCAATCAAATGCCGAAGACCAAATACCCGACGAAATGCTCCATCCAAGAGATAAAAACGAGTTAAGCCACACTGCAGTTCCAAAAAACGAACATAAAATTATCAAAATGCTGCCCAAGAGCGCGAAAATGAATGCGGGGCTGTATTTTCGTAGCTCACAGAGCCCAAGATACATCAAAAATCCACCTATAAGCATTCCTGCAAAAAGGTAGTTTCCCATACCCGCGCTTGCAACAAAGGCAAACATATAGCCGATCAACAGTAAACCAAAGCCCATTGATAATTCCTTTCGTTAGTTGTTATTACAAATTTTTGATCAGGATTCAGATTTTCCTGCTGCACCACAGCAGTTCTTGTATTTTTTACCCGATCCGCAGGGGCACGGATCATTTCTACCTATCTTTTGAGCAGCATCCTTGCGAACGGTGACCTTTTTTACAGTCTTGGTTGTTCCACCCTCAAATCCGGCAGTTATGGGATTTGCAACCTGAACTCTCTTTATCTGCTGAGCAGGCTTCGGAACTACAGATAGCAGCAATCTGACTGTTTTGTCGCGGATCTCCTCGATCATATTGTCGAACATATCGCCGCCCGTGATTCTGTATTCGCTGACAGGATCTCTGTTAGCGTAAGCCTGGAGATTGATCATACCCTTGAGATCGTCCATAGCGTCTATATGCTCCATCCAAGCTGTATCGACGTTGCGGAGCAATATCGAGCGCTGTATCTCAAGATATGTCTCTCTGCCGAAGAGTTTTTCTTTTTCATTATACTTATCGTTAAGACGAGCCTCAAGCATATCAGAAATATCCTCGCGCTTAAGTTTTTTGAGCTCGTCGGTCGTATATCTGAAATCGTCCTCGGTGCATAGATAAGGAAGATCTGCGCGCAGAGCATCAAAGCTCCAGTTTTCCGCCGACTCGTCCGACGTGTTATACATAACTCGATCGCGTACGGTCGAAAGCATCATCTTCTTGATGATCTCCTCGATTCCCTCGCCGCCTTCAAGAACGTCGCCTCTCTGCTTGTAAATGAGCGTTCTTTGCTGGTTCATAACGTCATCGTATGCAAGTACGTTCTTTCTGCGCTTGAAGTTGTTGTCCTCTATTCTCTTTTGGGCACTCTCAATCGAGTTGGAGAGCATTTTTGCATCGATAGGGGTATTTTCATCAAGACCAAGTCGGTCAACGAGTCCGATAATTCTGTCAGAACCGAAAAGACGCATAAGGTCGTCCTCAAGCGAGAGATAGAAGCGGGATTCACCGGGGTCTCCCTGACGTCCCGAACGACCGCGAAGCTGATTGTCTATACGACGGCTCTCGTGTCTTTCCGTGCCGAGAATAAAGAGTCCACCCACTTCTCTGACCTGCTCGGCTTCGGGCGCGATCTCCTTTTTGTGCTTCTCGTAAAGCTCGGAGAAGAGCTTTCTTGCCTCGATTATTTCTTCATTATCGGTATCCGACGTGCCGTTTGCCTCGGCGATAATCTCATCGGGTATTCCCTTTGATCTCATTTCCTGCTTTGCCAAGAATTCGGGATTTCCGCCGAGCATAATGTCGGTTCCACGTCCTGCCATGTTAGTCGAAATAGTTACCGCGCCAAGCTTACCTGCCTGCGCTACGATCTCTGCCTCTTTAGCGTGGAATTTTGCGTTAAGCACGGTGTGCTTGATTCCTGCGCTCATAAGTCTGCGCGAAAGCTCCTCGGACTTTTCGATTGAAACCGTACCGACAAGCACGGGCTGTCCCTTTGCGTGACATTCCTTGATCTGCTCTATGACCGCATTGTATTTTCCGTTTACCGTCTTATAGACCGCATCAGGATGATCTGCTCTTATCATCGGCTTATTTGTGGGCACTTCAACGACGTCAAGATAGTAGATCTCCTTGAACTCGTTTTCCTCGGTCAGAGCCGTACCTGTCATACCCGAGAGCTTCTTATACATTCTGAAGTAGTTCTGGAATGTAATAGTTGCAAGGGTCTTGTTTTCCTTCTCTACCTTAACACCTTCCTTTGCCTCAATAGCCTGATGCAAGCCGTCGGAGTATCTTCTTCCGGGCATTATACGTCCCGTGAATTCGTCAACTATAAGAACGCCCTTGTCAGTAACAACGTATTGCTGATCGCGGAACATAGTTCCGTGTGCCTTGATAGCCTGATTTACGTAATGCATAAGATCGGAGTTTTCGGGATCTGTGAAGTTTTCAACTCCGAAAAATGCTTCTGCCTTGCGCGCTCCGCGAGGGGTGAGAACGGCATTTCTTGCCTTCTCGTCTACGATATAATCTGCATCGATATCGTCCTGTTCCTCTTTTGCATCTATCTCTTTAGTAACAAGCTTGCGCAGAGTTCTCGCAAATCTGTCTGCTCTCTCATACATATCGGTCGGCTCGTCGCCTGCACCCGAAATAATAAGAGGAGTTCTCGCTTCGTCAACGAGTATCGAGTCGACCTCATCCACGATAGCAAACGCGTGACCTCTTTGCACCATTCTCTCCTTGTAAACGACCATGTTGTCGCGGAGATAGTCAAAGCCGAATTCGTTATTAGTTCCGTATGTTATGTCTGCCTGATAAGCTGCCTGCTTATCGGGGTTACTCATACCCGGAACTACGAGTCCTGTAGTAAGTCCCATAAAGCCGTAAACTCTGCCCATTTCCTCGCTGTCACGGCGCGCAAGGTAATCGTTTACGGTTACGATATGAACGCCGTTTCCCGCAAGAGCATTGAGATATGCGGG